>JAVBUI010000301.1:0-4167 GCA_031555495.1 Victivallaceae bacterium
TTTCCGGCCAGCGATTCCACTTTCGGCTGTTCGGCGCCGAATACGGCCGCGGCGCAGAGCGCCGCTCCCAACGTCAGTAAACTACGGAAATTCATAAAATCTCCCGCGGTGACATTAAAGGAAGATAGTCGCGGTTCGCGCGTTTTGCAAGCGTCGAACGATGATAACGGTTGTTTTTGCGATAAAACGGAAGTAGATTATGGGATAATAGAAAGTGAGCGTACATCCATGAACATCATCAGCGCCGAAAATCCCGAAGTTCTTTCGCTTCTGGCAGCGAAAGCGATTGCCGGTTTCATCAATCAAAATCCCGGCTCGCTGCTGTGCCTCGCCGCCGGGGATACGCCTCTGGCGGCGCTGCGCGAGCTGGTCGCGATGCAGGAGCGGGGGGAGGTCGACCTCAATTCGGTCTTTTATGTCTGGCTTGACTAATGGAGCGGACTGGGGCCTGACGACGCCGGCTCCTGTCTTGAGGTGATGAACCGCAACTTTTATCACCCCGCCGGTATCCGGGCGGCAAATCTCCGCTGTTTCGACGGGCTCGCCGCCGATCCCGTAGCCGATGCCGCGTCGGTACTTGATTTTGTGACGGAGCGCGGGCCGATCGGGCTGACGCTGCTGGGGGTGGGGATGAATGGACACATCGGCTTCAATGAACCGGGGACGCGGCCGGATTTTGCCGGGGGACCGGTATTGCTGGACGAGACGACCCGGAGTGTGGGGCGGAAATATTTTGCGGGCCGCACGCCGGGGGAGGGCGGGGTTACGATCGGACTTGGAACGCTTGGCAAAGCAGGGAGGATTCTCTTGATGGCGACGGGGGAGAAGAAGCGCGGGGTATTGGAGAAGATTATGACAAGACCGGATGATGTAGTGTTGCCGGCGTCGTTTTTTGTAAATCACCCGGCCGCGACCTGGTACCTGGATCAGGCAGCGACCCCCGAAAATAAATAAAGAAAATAAAAAAAAGCGCCAAGCACTAACCCCGCCCTCCGTCGTACGGAGGCGTGGTCCAGCGGCGAAACGCTGAAAGCTCGCGATCCACGCGAGCGAAGCTAAGCAAGCGTAGCGCAGCGCTCCCCCCAACGTCGGCGGAGCCGACACCACCCTGCGAAAGCGAGGTCGGCATCCAAGGCGCAGCCGACGAACGACACCGAGCGAAGCAACCTGATCGCCGGATCCGGAATGCTTTTCGCGTTTTTCTCAAAATCTTTCTTGCAATCCCCCTCTCCACCGATATTGTATTTGCAAGCTAAAATTAACAATACCTCACTTGAAGTCATGAGTACGGCGGAGCCGCACGGAATGACGGAAAGCGGGGCCCCCGAAAAGAGAACCGAAGCCCGCGAAGCGGGACCCGAGCTCCGTGAGCGAAGGGTGTGAACTTTTTGGGGAAGGGAGGAGAGGAATGGGGAAATCACCGTTGAAGACTCTGCTTGTGGTGTTGGTCGTCGTGTTGGTCGCCGGAGGTGTTTTCGTCGTCTCCGTCCGCAACGGCCTGATCGACCGTGAAGAGACGGTCAAAAGCTCCTGGAGCGAAATCGACACCCAGCTTCAGCGGCGGCTTGACCTCATTCCGAACCTGGTCGAAACCGTCAAGGGGTACGCCAAACACGAAGACAAAATTTTCACCGAAATCGCCGACGCCCGTTCCCGCCTTCTCGGCGCAACCGGCCCCGCCCAGAAAGCCGCCGCCGGGCCCGCGCTGGAAAGCGCATGGGGGCGCTTGCTCGCGATCAGTGAAAATTACCCTGATTTGAAGGCCAACACCAACTTCATCCGACTCCAGGACGAACTCGCCGGGACCGAGAACCGGATCAGCGTCGCCCGTACCCGCTACAACCTTGCGGCCCGCGAATTCAACGCTTCGATCCGCAAATTCCCCGGTTCGCTCTTCTCCAACAGCCTCGGACTGAAGTCATTTGAATACTTCCAGCCGCCCGAAGGCGCCGCTTCAGTGGCGCAGCCGCCGAAAGTTTCGTTCTGAAAGAAGGTGATTGCCGATGAAAAGGCTTTGCCGTCTCTTTATTTTCGCTCTGCTGCTGCCGCTGACGCTTTGGGCCGAAGTGACGGTTCCCGCCACACCGGACCGGGTGGTCGATCAGGCCAAGGTTTTTACCCCGGACGGGAAGCAGCGGATTGTCGACGCGATCCTCGAACTTGAAAAGGCGACAGGGGGCCAGATGGTCGTCTGGACCATCCCGTCGCTCGAAGGCGAGCCGATCGAAACCGTCTCGATGCGCGCCGCCGAAAAGTGGAAGATCGGGCGGAAAGGCAAAGACAACGGCGCAATCCTGACCATCGCCCTCAAAGACCGCTCGATGCGGCTCGAAGTCGGGTACGGCTGGGAAGGCAACGTCAACGATGCCCGCGCGGGCGACATCATCCGTTCGCTCGGCGGCTATTTCCGCTCCGGCGACTACGCCGGGGGCGCGGTTCACGCGGTGAAGCAAGTGCAAGCCTTCGTCACCGGAGCCGTTCCCGCTCCCGATTCGGCTCCCGCTCCCGCGCGAGTTTCTGCTGCTAGGGGTTCGGCGGAGCAATCTTCCGAAAAGGGAGATTGGACTCCTCTCTGGGTTATCATCGTCCTAATTTTGTTTGTTATTTTGGCTTTTCTCGATAAGTCTTCAGGTGGCGGCTACAGAGGCGGCGGCTTTGGCGGCGGATTCCGTGGCGGTGGCGGCGGTTTCAGGGGGGGCGGCGGCCGCTTCGGCGGCGGCGGGGCCTCGGGACGATGGTAAAATAAAAAAAAGCGCGAAGCGCAAAAAAATCCCGCTCTCCGTCGTACGGAGGCGTGGTCCAGCGGCGAAACGCTGCTCGCTCGCGATCCACGCGAGCGAAGCTAAGCAAGCGTAGCGCAGCGCTTCCCCTGATGTCGGCGGAGCCGACTCTATCCTGCGAAAGCGAGGTCGGCAGCCGGTTCACGAAGTGACTGGTGAACGACATCGAGCGAAGCAGTGGAACGATCGCTCCGGCCTCGCGGCCTCCGCTCGGGCCGGGCTCCGCACCGCGACTTCGTCGCGTTTCTTGAGCTGGGCTGCGCCCGGGTGAAGTCGGCGAGGTTTCACCTCACACTCCACCAAAGGGCTGTGCGCCCTTTGGATTCCGCACCAGGGCCGCGTGGCCCTGGACCCGTCGCTTCGCCCTGCGGCTTCGCTCCCGCCTTAACGCAACTTCAGCAATGCCCCGTTTTCACCCGCCGCATACGGAATCCCCCCCACCATCCGCAGCGCGACGATCCGGCTCGCGAGCTTGGTTCTGCCAAGAATTTTGCCGTTGCGGTCGAGCGTGTAGATGTTCCCTTCCGATGTCCCCGCCAGTACCTTGTCGCCGTCCGCCAGGAGCGCCGTCACGCCGCCCTCGAGACGGATCGTCCAGCGCTTTGAGCCCGCCGGATCGAGCCGGTAACAGAATTCATTGAGCGAACCCGCGTAAAGCGTGTCGCCGCCCTTTTCATCCGGCCCCGCCGCCAGCGCGACAACTTCGTCGCCGGTGCTGTATTCGGCCAGTTTATCGCCCTTGGAGTTGAAAACGAAAAGCTCGCCTCCCGCGCCGCCGACGGCGAAGTTGCGTTGTTTGCCCTTGCCGTTCCGGAACGTCGCCATCGCTTTCGTTCCCGGGGTGTTGTGCTGGAAGCGCCAGGTGCTCAGGCCGTCCGGAGTCAGCATATTGACGTGGAAGTAACGCGTTCCGGCAAGAATCTTATTTTTACCGTCGCCGTCAAGGTCGGCGACTTCGACCGTACTCGCTTCGCGGACGATTTCATAATGCCAGAGCAGTTTGCCGGTGCGGTCGAAGGCGTGAAGCCGCCAGCTGTCGGTGCCGATCAGTACCTCGTTTTTGCCGTCAAGGTCGATGTCGGCGATTTTCGCCACCCGCGCCACCGGCGGGATCCGGTAAAACGGGAATTTGCTCTCCCAGAGTACCGTTCCGTCGAGTTTGTAAACCCGGACGAAGTGATCCTCATTGGCGACCGCGAGTTCGTCGCTGCCGTCTCCGTCGAGGTCACCCGCGGCGAAGTCGTTGACCGTGGCAGGGGTTTTGATGACATTGAGCGCTTTGCCCTGAGCGTCGAAGAGATGGATTTCGCCAAGGTCGTTGGCGGCGGCCATCAGTTTCTCGGAATTGCGCCTGACTTCGTTGAAGGCGAAGAGTTTCCCCGGAATC
>JAVBUI010000044.1:0-2742 GCA_031555495.1 Victivallaceae bacterium
ACAATCGTCTGGGCTTTGTGCCCCGGCACCAACAAAAGCACCCTCGACGCGGCCTTTTTACTCGGGCTGTTGCTCTTCTGGATGATCTTTTTCATCGCCGGGGGGCTCCGGCTCTGGACCGCAGGCATCTCCCGCGGCCGGTCGCTCTTGAAACCGGGATTGTGCTTCTTCCTGATCATGGCCGGTACATCGGTATTCCTGTGGACCGCCTTTTACGCCGTCAACATCGCCGATTACCTCGTTACCCTCCACAAATTTGAAAGAACCCCCGGCGTCGAAATCGTCCGAGACACGGTCGCGGTGCCCGAAGCAATCATGAATTTCAAAACCGAGTCCGACGCCGCCGCCATGCTGGCCCTCGATCTCGACAAAAAAATCCAGATCCCGGCCGACAAGTACCCGGAATATTGCAGGAAACTCGAAGATTTCCGCTACACGCTGGCAAGGGTGCGACATACCGGCGGCGATCTCGTGCCGCTGCTGAAGCTCCAGGAGAAATGCCAGCCTGAAATCATCCCCATGCTGGCCGAATATGTCGATTGGAAAAGCGTCTTCCGCCCCGCGCCGGAAATCAGGGAATTCAATTTCCGTCCGGGAGGAGTCAATTATCCAATTTTTCCTCCGAGCCCGGAATTAACGGCTTTCTTCAGCGCCATGCCCCGCGATGCTTCCGCGCCGGTCAGGGTGGCGGCGCCCTGGCCCGAACGCGCGTTCTATGACGGAAAAATGCGCGTCAAAGATAACCAGGTAACGGCATTATCCCCCGACCGCAGTTTGCGCAACCACCTGCCGGGAGTCTGCGCTCACGGCTTCAAACGGTTCTGCGAGGTGGTCAAATGGGTGATCCAGTGCAATTTCGTCCACCGGTCTTTTTCCGGAACCGAGCTCCGGCGTTCCACCGACACGATGAAGCTCTGGATGGCCGCGCTGAAAGCGGAAAAAGAGCTCAATATCGCCGTCACGCCGGACGAGTTGCCCGATCACGTCCGAAACTTCCTCGCAACGCATCCGGAAGGAATCATCACGGAACGAATCAGCCGGATCGTCCACATTTGCCTGCGGTTACCCTACCTCCGGATGCTGGAGTATCAGAAGCAACACGGCAAACTCCCGGACGATCCCGCCATTATCCTGACTCCCGCCGAAAAGGGGCGGCTCGCGGTATATTACTGCGCCGGAATGGGACACCGTCCATTGAGCACGGCAAGCGGCGAAAAGATCAGTCTCCACGTCCGTTTCACCCGGCTGCCGGTGCGGCTGTCATTTTGTCAGGAATTGCCCGCAATGAAAGCGGTGGAAGGAGAAAAACGCCATGAATGAAATCTGTAAAATCTGGGTTCTCGAGTTCCGCCTCCGGCGAAATATCTTCCTGGTCATGCCGCCGATGCTGGTCTTGCTGGCGCTCCTCGTTTTCTGCAGTCCGCTGCGGCCGGAGTATCGGGAACTGTTGATGCTGGCGCTGGTTGTGCTGCTGCCGATTGCGGGCTGGTTCATCAGCACCGACGTCTGGCTGCATGATTTCCGGGAACGGACGGTCGGATTTTACTTTGAATTGCCGGTCTCGAGCACCCGGATTTACGTTGCCAAGTATCTCTTCAGCCTCTTTATTTTCGCAATCTTCATGCTGCTTCCGCTGATTGTGATCGCGCGCTGGAGTTCAGAGGACAATGCGAAAGCGCTCATCTTCCATTTATGTTCCATCTTCCGGTTATATTCCACCTCGGGTTCCGGCGCAGTCGGCCTGGGCCTGATGCTGACGCTGCTGATTCATGCGATGCAGACCAACTGGACGCTCGGATTCCAGGGCGACAAAGGGGGGCTTGCCGGATTTCTGCTGACGCCGCTCGCGCTGCTCCTTTTGTGGCCGGCGACGGTCTGGCTCTATAGTCCCATGATGGAAATAATGATTGCAACCGATCTCATGGCAACGCTTTACCTTGGATTCTGGACCGTGATCTTCGTTCTCTCCGGGCTTCGGCTCTGGACGCGGGGGATCGGGCGCGGCGGGCGGACGGGCCGGATGCTCGCGGGGATTTTCGGCGGCATTTTTGCGGTAAGCGTCGCCGCGTGGGCTATTTTCTACACCGTTGAAATAACCTGCTATCTCGCCACGCTCAAACGTTTCGAACACACGCCCGGCATCGAAATCGTCCGCAATCCGCAACGGGTTCCGGAAGCAATCGCAGACAAGCGCTTCACTCTCAAAACACGCCCGGAGGAACTGGCGGCAGCCAACCTCGGCAAAACCATCGAAATTCCGGCCAACGCCTATTTCGACTATGTGCACAAAGTGTCATATTTTCGTTATCTCCTTCGACGTGCGACGGAAGACGCGCTCAAACACCGCCGCTACGCCCTGGCGGCGGCCTTGATCTCCCGTCATTTGGAAACACCCGACATTATGCTTCCGCAACGCTCCTATCTCTATTCCAGTAATCTCGCATTTCCTTTCCGCCATCGTTCGGCCCTTAATAGTTACCACACACCGGACATCAACTTGCTGTGGCAGAAAATCGAGTTTCCGACCGGACCGGACGCCCTGCCGTTCTATCGATCTTTTGACGCAATATTGGCCGCGTCCAAGTTGAACGCGGAAATAAAAATCATCCTCCCCGGCGACAAAGCCCCCCAGCCCCCATCGCTGACTCATAGCGACCTGGCAAACAATCTGCCCGGCCTGGGTATCTCCGGCCGGAAACGCTTCGACGAGGTGTTCAAATATGTATTCCGACTCAGCTGGTG
>JAVBUI010000316.1:0-4292 GCA_031555495.1 Victivallaceae bacterium
CGAGCGGCTGGTCTTCGGCGAAGAAGATGCCGACGCCCATGAAAAGAAGGCCGTTGAGCGTCAGGAGCGTATTGGGGACCGCTTTTTCGTCCCGCAGCGCGCCGAGGGCGTCGAGCCGGACCGCCTCCGCGCCGCCGCCGAGCCGGCAAGAGGCCTGGAAGGATTCGAGCTGGCGGAGCGAGCTTGCGATATTGTTTTTCTGTTTCTTGCGTTCGCTCCGGGGAGGGGCGAGGTAGCCGAATTCGGCAACGTTGTCGGGATTCGACGCGGCGGCGAAAAGAGCCGCGCGGGAAGCGTCGGGAAGATGGGGCGCGCCCAGATAGGCCGCCAGCGCTTCCGCCTCGGCGGCGACCGCGACTGAGGGGGCGAGATAGGCGACGCCAAGCGTCCTCTTGTCGCCTTCGGGCGACAGAGTGGAGAGGTAATAGACCGTCCGTTTGCCGATTTTGCCGATGCTGCTCTCGACCGGGGGAAGCGCCGGGATGGCGGAGGAGGCCGCCGCCGGTTTGGCGGAGGTCAGCTTGCCGAGCCGGACGGCGAAGTCCTGTTCGGAAAGATCGCGGAGCTCGAGGAGCATGCCGCAGTTTCGTCCCGAGTCGTCGCTGAAATAGAGCAGATTTTGGATATTGCGGACCGGCAGCTGGTACTGCGCTTCCAGCATCGACAGTACGATGGTGAATTCCGGAAACGTCGCGCAGAGCTGACGGTAAAAGTCGGAAGCGATCAGCTTCTCGACCTTTACCAGCGCCGCGGTGCGGCAGTTGGCGGGGAGGCGGCCGGTCAACGCCGACTCCTGCGCCCGGGCCGGAACGGCGGAAAAGAATGCAATCAGCGTGATTGCCGTTAACAATTTGAAGATCTTCATTCTCTCCCTTTCGGTAACTTAGTCTGCTTTTTCCGGTTTCCTGGGCATGACGACTTGCAAATGCAGTTCGCGCAGCTGTTTCGGCGTCGCTTCGGCCGGAGCGTTCATCATCAGGTCCTGAGCCTGCTGGTTGAACGGGAAGGCGATCACTTCGCGGATGTTCGGCTCGTCGGCGAGCAGCATCACCATCCGGTCGACGCCGGGGGCGATCCCGCCGTGCGGCGGCGCGCCGAGCTTGAAGGCGGAAATCATGCCGCCGAATTTGTCGTCGACCACCGAACGGTCGTAGCCGGCGATTTCAAATGCCTTGTACATCACCTCCGGCTGGTGGTTGCGGATCGCGCCGCTGGAGAGCTCAATGCCGTTGCAGACCACGTCGTACTGATAGGCCAGGATATCGAGCGGTTCCTTGGTCTTCAGCGCCTCCATGCCGCCTTGCGGCATCGAGAAGGGGTTGTGCGAAAAAACAGTCGCGCCGGTCTCTTCATCGAGTTCGTACATCGGAAAATCGACGATCCAGCAGAATTTGAAGACGTTGGGGTCGATCAGATTGAGCTGGCGGCCGAGTTCAGGAATCACCGCGCCGCCGAGCTTCTGGACCACCTTTTCCTGGTCGGCGAGGAAAAAGAGCGCATCTCCGTCCTCGATTTTACCCGCGGCCTTGAGGCCGTCGACGACTTCGCGGCTCAGGAATTTGACGATCGGGCTCTTCTCTTCGGCGCCGGTCCAGATGATGTAGGCCATGCCCTTGGCGCCGTTTTCCTGGGCGAATTTGATCATGTCGTCGAAGAACTTGCGCGGCTTTTCGGCGACCTTCGGCGCTTTGATCGCGCGGACCACGCCGCCCGCACCTACGGTGGCGGCAAAGGCTTTGAATTCGCTGTCGCGGAAAAACCCGGTCACGTCGATCATTTCCAGCGGGTTGCGCAAGTCCGGCTTGTCGCTGCCGAAGCGCGCCATCGATTCGCGGAAGGGAATCCGGATGAAGGGCGGCTTGGTGAACTCCTTTTTGGCGAATTTGCCGAAGACGTCGGCCAGCAGGCCCTCGACCACGGCGAAAATGTCGTCCTGCTCGACGAAGCTCATTTCCATATCGAGCTGGTAGAATTCGCCCGGACTGCGGTCGGCGCGCGCGTCTTCGTCACGGAAGCAGGGGGCGATCTGGAAGTAACGGTCGAAGCCGGAGACCATCAAGAGCTGTTTGAACTGCTGCGGAGCCTGCGGCAGCGCGTAGAATTTGCCGGGGTGGACGCGGCTCGGCACCAGGTAGTCGCGGGCGCCCTCGGGACTGCTCGCGGTCAGGATCGGGGTCTGGAATTCGTTGAAGCCGATGTCGGTCATGTGGCGGCGGATTGCCGAAATGACCTGGCTGCGGAGCATGATGTTCTTGTGAAGCTTGTCGCGGCGCAAATCGAGGAAGCGGTACTTGAGGCGCATCGCTTCGGGGGCGTTGTCGTCCTTGGCGACCTGGAAGGGGATCACTTCGGCGTCGCCGAGGATTTCCATACTGGCGGCGGCGACTTCGATTTCACCGGTTTCGAGCTTGGGATTGACGGTCGACTCGGTGCGGGCGAGGACTTTGCCGTCGAAGCGGACGACGGTCTCGACGCGCCAGCGTTCGAGCTCCTGATAGAAGTCGCACTCGGGGTTGACGACCACCTGGGTGATGCCGTAATGGTCGCGAAGGTCGATGAAAATCACTCCGCCGTGGTCGCGGACGCTGTGGATCCAGCCCGCAATGCGGACCTCGCGGCCGACGTCGGCGCTGCGCAGCTGACCGCAGGTATGGGAACGATATAAACTCATTTTATTTTCTCCGGTAAATTCTGTTGAAAGATCATTTTTTACAATATAGCACGATTTTTCAAAAAATCACGGAAAAGCCGCCGGTTTTTTTGAAAATTGCCCAAGGTAAGCCGCGACCGCGATGGCGAGTGCGCAGTAGACCGGAAAGACGAAGCGCGTCACGTCATCCCGGGTGTGGACGTAGCCCGCGAAGAAAATCAGGGTCGGGACGATCCAGAGGAGGAGCGCGATTTGAAGCTTGCGGCTCCGCAGCAGCGCGATGGCGATGAAGCCGGGGAGGAAGAGCCAGATATTCGCCCCGAACAGGATCGGAAGATTGCGCGAAAGCATGTCGAAGCGGAAGCCGTCGGCGGTTTGATCGTAAAGCACATAGGGAAAGGTGAACACCGAACCGAATTGGGTGTGGTTCAAATAGAACTGCCAGCCGAACACCGCAAGGAAGCCCGCCGCTCCCGCCAGTGCGTCGGCGGCAGATTTCCTCCAATTGAACTTCCCGCGCTCAAGCCACAGATAAGCCGCCGCCGGGGCGTAAAAAATGTTGTTGATCCGGAAGAGGCAAGCGAGGCCGAAGAGTGCGCCGAGCCACGCGGCGTTGCGGTATTTCGTCTCGAGCGCGAGCGAGCCGTAGAGCAGCAGCAGCACCAGCGCGGTCGAGGGGGTGTCGCTCATCGCGTTGAAGCCGGACCAGGTCAAGCTTTGATAGTAGGCGTAGCACCAGTCGGCGGGAGGGAACGCGAAATAGCCCATCGCGTAGTTTTGCGCCCAGTTCTCCACGTGAAAATAGAACATCGGGACGACCGCGTAGAGCAGCGAAGCCGCGAGCGCGATGCGCTCGCTTCCCGTGAGCTTACGGGCGGTCAGGAACAGGAGGACGATGATGGCGGGGGTGACGAGAAAGGCGTTGAAATACGACACGTCGGCCAGGATGCCGAAACAGTCCGCCGCGTTCCGCAGCAGCGCGAACGGGAGGTAAAACAGCCCCTGTCCGAAGGTGCGCGGCCAGACCGAGTCGACGCTTAAATTCATCATGTCGCGGGTCATTACGAAAAAATCCGCTTCGTCGCTCGAGAGAAGGAAAATATCCCCGGCGCGAAAAAGAATCGCGCCGGTGATGAAACCGCGCAGCGCCACGATCGCCGTCAAGGCGAAATACGGTTTGCGGCAGCGCCAGAACGCGGCCGCCGCCCCCGCGAGGAGCGCGGCATGAAAAATTCCCGCCGCGTAAATCCGCCAGTCGCGGGTGGTTTTAAATTGCTTGAGTCCTCCCGCAAGCACCACGTCCGGCGTGACATAGAGCTTGCGCTCCGGGACGAGGGCGGTGGTTTCATAAAAGCGGATCCGGCGCACCAGGTGGTCCTTTTCGAGAAAGCCGTAGACCATCGGCGCGTCGCCGGTTTTCCATTCGCGGGGCAGTGCGCCGATCATCGGCGCTTCGGCTTCGGGCGTGTTGAAGACGCCGGACCCGGCGGGCAACACCGTCTCCGCCGCCGGAAGGACGGCGCAAAGCAGTGTCAGGAAAAGTGCCGGAATCCACTTCATTTCACTCTTCCAGCCACAGGATCGAGGTCACGCCGCGCGGATAGTATTTGCTCCCCTTGGCGACGCCGGAGGTCATCTGGTC
>JAVBUI010000129.1:0-5577 GCA_031555495.1 Victivallaceae bacterium
GAAGTCGCAAGGATAAATGTCGCCGTTGTGCTCCACCACGAGATAGTTCCGGCAGTCGTTCCCCATCGGGCAAACCGTCGGAATACCGGCGGCAAGGCGCGACAGGATCGAGTCGAACAACCGGATCGAAACCAACCCCACATCCGCCGGATACCACGCGTCGAAAATCCGGCACAGGAATTCTCCCCATTTTCCCGGTTTCAGCGCAAACGGCTGCAAATTGCCGTGCCGGTCGAACTCGACGCACTCGATATACTGCTGAAAAAAAACGCCCTGCTCCTTCAAATATTCGTACACCTCGACCGGCCGGTCCTGATTGGCCGCCGAAACCAGCGTCAGGGAGTTGAATTCGACCCCGTGACGTTTGAGGACGTCAAGCCCGCGCATCGCCTCATGGTGACTTCCTCCCCGCCCGTCGGCATGGCGCCGGAAGCGGTCGTGGAGCTCGCGGGGGCCGTCGATGCTGATGCCGGTCAGGAATTTGTGTTCAGCCAGAAAACGGCCCCAGTCATCGTCGAGCAGCGTGCCGTTGGTCTGGATCGCGTTTTCAATGCCCGCGCCGTGTCCGTATCGCTCCTGCAAATCGACCGCCCGGCGAAAGAAATCCGTCCCCATCAAAGTCGGTTCCCCGCCCTGCCAGCCGAATTGATAAAATTCCATCGGAACGGCAAGATAACTCCTGACGACCTCTTCGAGGATATCGTCCGGCATCCGGCACGCGCCGGAGCCGAACAATTGCTCCTTGGCGAGATAAAAACAATACCGGCAATTCAAATTGCAGTGAAACGAGGCCGGCTTCAGCAGCAGCGAAAACGATTCATTCAATCAGTCACCTCGCCGCCGGTTTTCCGATCCTGAGCCCCGCCAACTGGTTCCACGGCCCGACCTGGCTGCCGCGAAAGACGAAACGGAGAACTTGCACCTTCTGCTTCGCGAAGGAGACGGCTTCGTAGTCGTTGCTCCGCCCGGAGCTTGCGCCGTCGAATACTTTGTGGAACTCTTTCCCGTCCGGCGAAAGTTCCAGCCGGAACGAGGTTTCGCGCAAAGTCCCCCTCGCCCACTTAATGGAAATCTCATCGATCTCGCGCGGCTCGAGCAACCGGATTTCCGCCGGAATCCGGCGGCCGAAGACCGCCCATTCGTCGGCATTTCCATTCAAAAGATTCCAGAGTCCCGCGGAGTCCTCGCCGGCGTCAACCTGTAAAATGTTGTCCGGCCCCTTCGACCGCTTCAGCAACGCGGTGCCGGATGCGGGATCAAGCTCAAACGACCATTCGAGCATCCCCGCCGCCAACGGCGCGGGAAACAGAAATTCTCCCGCCGTCAACGGTTTCTCCAACGGCAGCGTCAAATCGCCGATCCGAAGTTCCCGCTCGCCCGCGCGCAACGTGACTTCACGCTCACGGCAACGGAATTGCAACGTGTTGCCGTCCTCGGAAAGCCCCTCGGGAATCAATTTTGCCAGCGGCAGCCGATACTGTCCTTTGCGCCCGGCGGGGACGCTGCGGACATCTTTCAACGGCTTGCCGTCAAGGTACACCCGGTTGCGCGGAGGAAGCGGCGAAGCCGGAGCCGCCAACTGCGGCGTTTTCAATTCCGGCGCGGTTGATCCGGCGGCGGGGGCCAGAATGTAGGCCCCCGGCTCCTGAATTGCGAAAAAGCGGCCCGCCTCCGCCGTGATTTCGGTCCGCCCCAGCGTCCGTCCGCCGCTCCGCAGCTCCCATACGCCGGGCGCGAGGTCGAGCAGCAGCGTCTGCGTGCCGGACTTAGCGACCTCCCACGAAACCGGCGTCCCGGTCAGAGTCAGCGCGTCGCCGAAGTTGACCAGCCGGTCGGCGATTTCGACGGAGATCCGGCCCTCTTTTTCGCGCCGTGCCACCGGAAGCGCCCTGGCGTCGCCGTCCTGAATCTGGATCAGGTGCAAAAAGACATTGCCCGCGCCGGTGACTTCGGTGCGGCTCCCGGATGCTTCGGGCGCGGCGGGGACGCGCGGCGCGAAGTATTCCCCTCCGACTGTGAAGGCGTCTTTGCCGGTCAATATTTTCTTCACCGGGTTCTCCGGCAGCAGCGTCTGCATCGTGAGCTTGCCGCTGCGTCCGTAGGGGGCGGCGGCGACGACGACCGCGCCGTCTTTCTCGAACGGCGCGGCGATGGAGGTCAGCTGGAACACCGGCTCGATGCGGTCGGCGGCCTTTTCGAAACGGTCGAGCACCAGCAGCGCCGCCGGAGTGTCCCGGAGCCCCAGATTGAGGAAGACGAAGCTGCGTGAATAATGTTTGGCCCGCCCGGGGTAGAGGGTGCCGAGGTCGGTTTCCATAAAGGAATAGAGCGGTTTCGCCGCGTCCGGCCCCCACCCCGCGCGCATGGTGTCGCCGTTGCGGAAAAGGTCGCCCTCGAGCTGCGTCTTCAAGTCGGGAGCGGGCCACCAGCCCGTGACCTCCTGGGTCCCGGAGTTGGCGGAGAACTGTGTTCCCATCGCGAGCTTCTTTTGTTCCGGATCGCGGAACAGCATCACCGAATGCGACGCCGAGCTCTTGGCGAAATTCCAGTCGAACGGCAGCCCGTAGGTTTTGTACTGCCCGAGGTCCGCCGCAAGGTTGCCCCGGAAATAGATCTGGAACGACCCCATATCCAGATGCTGATGGTTGCGGTAATGATAATCCGCCCCCTGCATCGTAACAACCACGTCGTCGGCGAGGCGGCTCATGTTCCAGCCGGTCCGCACCGCCATCCCCGGCAGCGGTTTGCGGTAGAATTTGGTCAGCGGCAGCGACGAACGCCGGTCCTCCGGCGTCAGCGCGGGGTCGTTGACCAGCAGGAAAAAGACCGGGTCCTCCGAAAAATCAAGCTTGGGATTGCTGCGCCGCAGCTCCTCTTTGAGCTCCGGGTCCGGCCACAGCGCGAGATTGGTCAACAGCATCTGGGCGTTGCCGAAATAGCGGTTGGTCCAGTTCCAGTTGGCGTCGCCCTCCGGCAGGAAACGGTTGTCCGGCGTGCGCAAATAGTGCCAGTAATACGGAACTTGCGCCGTCTCCTCCGGCAGCAGCTCAACCCCGAAGGTGCGGCGGAACTGCAGCGCGGCGAAGAGGTCCCAGGTATGGCGGTAAGCGCCGTACCCCGAGCCCTGGTCGTGGCGGCCGCTCCGGTACAGAAACGCCTTGGCCGGTTGAAACACTTCGAGCATCGCATACATCGCGTATTTGTACGGCTCCGGGTCCTCGTCGTAAACCGCAATCGCCATCGCCAGCAAGTCGCGGCTCATCTGCGCCTCGTTGCCGTGTCCGGCGGCGACGGACTGCTTGAAGGGCGGCCAGCCGATCTCCATTTCGGCGGCGAAAAACAACATCCGTTCCCGCAGCCGGGTGCGCTCCTCCGGCGTCATCAGCGCGTAACACCAGTCGTACACCTGCGCCGAACGGTAAATGATTTCACCGACCTTGCGGCAGATGTCCTGTCCGTTGCCGAAATTGACCCGGTCGAGGTAGCCGAGCGCCAACGCGACCGCCTCCCGTCCGGTGTCGCGGTTGCCGGTCACAAGATGGTGAAACGCCTTCGCCAAAATTGCGGCGGCGACGGTTTGATCGTACATCACCTCCTGTTCGGCCCGGCGGGTGAAGCGGAACGGAGTTTCGGCCGCTTTGCGAAGCTTTGTCCACTCCGTTTGATTGACGCCGAGTTCAAGATTCGCGCGGATTTTCGCCAGAGCGTCCGGGTTCACCAGCAGACGGGGGTGTCCGGCGGGCGGGGCAAATGGGGGGCGGTAATTCTGCGCTGCCGCCGGCACTTTGACCGGCTGCTCGGGTTCAAAGCGGAATTCGGTGAGCTCCGTCATCGCCGGATTCCAGCGGAAGGCGAGCCGCCGCTGGTTTTTGCCGAAAACCACCCGGTCGATCTCGTACACCCGGTCGGTCTGGTTGGGATGCAGCAGCCTCCGGTAGCGCCATTCACCATCGTCCCAGCGGAATTGCGCGGTGTGCTCGACCCCCGCCGGAACCTTGGAGCGGGAGCGCACCTTGAACCAGTAAACGCCGGGGGCGGGCGCTTGAATCATCAACTCCGAAGCGTCCGGCTCCGGCACGACGCGGAACGCTTCCGCACCTTGCAGCACGGCCAAAGAGAGCATCAACCATGCGGAGATCAAAAAGGGTTTCATATCGATGCGTCTTTCTATGGTTGAAGGGTCCGCGCACGGGCGGCGGCGTTTACGTATTCGACAAGATTCTGTTTGCCCCGTTCCAACTCCCGCCCCTCGGTGATCGCGTCGGAGCCGTCGTGATTCGCGAAGCCCTCGGCGTGGCGGCGGTATTTCGGGTCCACGATCACCGGCAGCGAAAAGTAACCGTCGGCGGTCCGCCCGGCGTGTTCCCGGAGCTTCACGCGGTAACGCGCCAGCGTTTCGCGGTGTTCCGGGAGCGGCGCAAGGTTGCGCGTTTCGCCGGGATCGGCGGCGAGATCGTAGAGCTCCTCGCCGTCGCCCTCGCGATAATGAATGTACTTATACTGCTGATCCACCAGCATCCTGCCCGGCGAAACCGTATTGAAGTATTCGCTGACCCATTCCGAAACCATATAACCGGGCGCGTTTTCACTCCGGAGCGAGATCCCTCGCAACCCCGGAGGCGGCTTGATTCCGGCAAGGTCGCACAGGGTCGGGAAGAGGTCGAGATTGGAGACGATCCGTTCCCGGACCACCCCTTTCCGCTCCGGATGTCCGGGGGCACGGATCGCCAATGGAATATTCACCGCGTTTTCATAGAAGGCCACATGCTTGGTCACCAGCCCGAAGGCCGCCATCCCTTCACCGTGGTCGGCGGTGAAAATGACGATTGTATTGTCCGCCCTGCCGCTCTCCTCGAGCGCCCGCAGAATCATTCCAATCTGCCGGTCCGCCATGGCGATGTATTGCTTGTAGGCGTATAAATAAAAACGGTAACGGTCCGCCGTCCAATGCGCCGCCTGCCGCTGGCGGGGGTGGGTGCAGCAGATGTAGCGCACCGGCAGAGGGCGGCTCGACCAATCGCCGCAACGGAAATTCTCCGGCAGCGGCGGCAGCTTCGCCGGGTCCGGCAGCGGCAGTTTTTCGTTCTCCCCGATGAACTGGCAGATGTTGTGCGGATTGTGCAAATCAGCCACTGCGAGAAAGGGACGTTTGGGATCGGAGGAGTTTTTCAGGAAATCGACCGTTCGCCGGGTCGCGTCGACGTCGTAGAAGCTGTCGTAATTGACCGGCAACTCGGATTTGAAGAAGCGCATTTCGCCGAGTTCATTGCGCTCGAAACCGCGCAGCATTCCGGCGTCGTGCTGTTTGCCGAAGTGGACGGTCTCGTACCCGGCCCGGGAAAACACTTCGCCGAGCGTCGGCACCGCCGCTTGCTCCGGCGGCTCTAGTGTCGTGTCAACCTAAAATTTGAAACAAGATTGCGTTTCCGGCGGGAGCCGGTTCTCCGCCATCAAGCGGGACGATAGCGAGCTATCGAGCCCGCTTGGTGGCGGAGAATCCGGGCCTGCCGGATCGCAACCGCCTTGCGGCGGGACGATTGCGCATTCCGCCGCGTGTCGGTGACTTGTCCGATGCCC
>JAVBUI010000086.1:0-4057 GCA_031555495.1 Victivallaceae bacterium
AACCCACGGCGGAAAACTCCCGGCGTCGCTCGGCTTCCTGCCGGAGAAACCGCTCAGCGCAACGAACCGGCTGCCGATTCATTATCAATACGGCAGATTTCCGCAGGAAGGAAAGGCCGATTGTTACGGCTTTCGCCTTTGTCCCTGTGGCGATGAAGAGAGCGCCACGGACAAAGCACATGCAGGACAATCCTATCTGGTCCGCTTGCCGGAGCCGGGGAAAGGAGAGATGCGATGAAAACTGCCGCCAAGCCGCTGAAGCACTATCGCCGCAAGCGTTTTTTCTACAAGCGGTTGATGATGGCTTCGCCCCGCGCCGGGGCGATCTTCGGGCTGTCGCTGATGCTGCTGATTTTGGTCTGTCTCCCATTTTTCGCAATGAGCGGATTCTCATTGCTGATGGGGCTGTATGACGCCCGGGGCTCCGCGACCGAGGCGGTGCTTTTGGGGGGAGTGTGGGCCGCGCCGTTCCTGTTTTTATACGTGTACGGATTCATCGCCCTGGGGCTCGCCCTCAATACCATGCTGCGCAAGGTCATCCGCAACAACAACTGCCGCGACCTGCTCGCATCTCTGGCCGCATTTTTTTTCCCCTTCGCCGGAGCGGCGGTGCTGTTCGCGTTCGTGCGGGAAAAGCGCCGGCTTTTCGCGGGTTTTGCGGCGATCAGCGTCGCCCTGGCGATTTTCGCCCGTTGCGCTTCGATTCCGCCGGCGACCGCGTGGTTCGTCACCTGGGGCGGGCTGGCGTTTCTCTTTTTCGCCCTGGCCGGGGTGCGGGGCCGGAGTCGGTTCCGCTTTTACTGCCTGGTCCCTCTGGCAGGGTGCATTCTTATGCTCATCACCATCCAGCACTGTGATACAACACTCCAAAAGGACATTGTCGCGCAACGCGCCGAGCTCTCGAAGATCGTCGGGCAGTCGATCGAGGTGAAGGACTACTGGGCGCGCGACGCCGGAGGATTGTCGGTCAAAGATGAACCGCTCGCGGCCATGATCGAACGGCAGCCCCCACGCGGGGACGGAGCGGCGACCGGTACCGCCAATGTCGAAGAGGCCCGCGGAGCGCTGGCCGAATACCGGCAGAAATATCCGGAATTCATCGCCGCGCTGACAACGTTCCTCAAACTTCCCGTCCGGCATGTCACGCACGTCCGGCCGAAGGACGACATGCTTGCAAGCATGGCACTTCCCGAGTTGAACGTATTTCGCGACGGGGCCCGTTATCTGGCGCTCTCCATCAAGGCCGATCCGGAAAACCGTGAAAACCTCTTGCGGTGCAACGCCGGAATGGAACGCTTGCGCGATTGGAGCCTGGCCGGCAATACCCTGATTTCCCAGCTGGTGGCGATGGCTGTCGAGCAGACCCGGCTGAATGCCCTGAGTGTTCCGCTGGCGGCTGGCTCCATCGATGCGGACGACTGGCGGCGGCTGCTCGGCGATCCGCCCGATTGGAGGACCG
The DNA here is from genome assembly GCA_031555495.1 of Victivallaceae bacterium. Taxonomy (GTDB): domain Bacteria; phylum Verrucomicrobiota; class Lentisphaeria; order Victivallales; family Victivallaceae; genus JAVBUI01. The sequence goes on from JAVBUI010000086.1 coordinate 1,460, forward strand.
CATTGGCCCGATCGATTGGCGACGAGGCGACGATGTATGAGAGCTGTTACAATTTTATCCTGTTCAACCCGGCGGGTTTGTTGCCTGGCGGCGGGAATGCCGCGATTGCGTTTGCGCGGTCGTACATACCGTCGTTTCTGCATATTCAGTTCCAGCGCGATTATTTGTTTGCGTTGAACGAATTCCGGAAGCTCGCCTTGATCCGCAATCCCGATAATCTTCCGGCTGCCGAGCTTGCCGCACTGATGAAGTGCGACGAAAAAAAGATCAAACGGAATTTTTTCATTCTTTCCGGTATGCTGCTTCCCGCCCTGGGCCAGTTGGCGATCAAACAGGGCGAAATCGAGGACTTCCGCCGTTTGGCGGAAATCGCGGGCGGGGTGATGGTGTATCGCAAAGCGCATGACGGAAAGCTCCCGGCAACGCTCGATTTCCTGCCGGAGAAGCCGCTCGATTCGCTGACCCGGCAGCCGATCCGCTATGAATCCGGCAAACTGCAGATGAAAGACGACAGCAAATGCTATGGCTTCCGCCTTTACACCCGCGACGGGCAAGGCAAAGACCCGGGCGGAGCGCGGGCGAAAAACAACTATCTCGTCCGGCTGCCGGAGCCGGGGAAAGGAGAAGTGCGATGAAAACTGCCGCCAAGCCGTTGAAGCACTACCGCCGCAAGCGGTTTTTCTACAAACTGCTGTGGAGGAGATCGTTCCGTACGGGGGCGATGTTCGGGATGGCGTGGCAGCAGCTGATTTTGTTGTTATTCCCATTTTTTTTGTGGTATTGTTTCTCGTGGTTGTTTGCGAGCGGGAGCGATTCGTTTGAGAGAATGTTTGGTTTTCTGCTGTTGATGCTGCCGTTTACGGTTTGTTGTATTTATGGATTTCTGGTGCTGGTTCATGCGTTCTCTGCGATGCTGCGAAGTGTGATACCCAATGACAAAGCGGCGGCTCCGGTCGCGATGCTGTTGACGTTATTTTTTCCGTTCGCCGGAATTGCGGCGCTGGTGGTGCTTGCGAAAGAGAAGCGTTGGTTATTTGCATTATTTGCCGGAATCAGCCTTGCTTTGGCGGTTTTGTGCTATTTTGTGTCTGTCCCCGGCATTGTACCATGGCTTGTCTCCTGGATCGGACTGGCGTTTCTTTTTGTCGCTCTGGCCGGGATCCGGGACCGGGACGGATTGCGCTTTTATTTCCTTTGGCCGCTGGCGGGAGCGCTTGCTTTGACCGTCGGCGTCTTCTGCTATGAAGCGGCGCTCCGGCGCGACCTGGTCCGGGAGCGTGCCGAACTTTCAAAAATCGCGGGGCGGTCGGTGGCGCTGGCGGATTATCGGGCGCGTGACGCGGCGGGCTTCCCGGTCGGCGACGAACCGCTTAAAAGTTTGATCGCGCGGAAGCCGGGCGGGGAGGAGGATACCGGGAAGCCCCGCGAGATGGTTGAAGAGTACCGGAAGAAGAATCCGGAGTTCATCGAGGCGCTGCGGAAAACTGTTAAGCTTCCGGCGCAGGCAATCGCGCACGTCTGGCCGGAGGATAACATGATCGTGGGAATGCAATTTGAGGAGTATGGGGCGTTTCGTGAAGGAGCCAGATATCTGGCGCTCTCAATCAAAGCCGACCCGGAAAACCGTGAGAATGTCCGGTATTGCAACGCCGGAATGGAGCGTTTGCGCGATTGGATGCTTGCCGGAAACGCTCTGATTGCCCGGTTGGTTGCAATCTCTATCGAATCGATGCGGCTCAACGCCTTGAGTTATCCCTTGGCTACGGGGACCATCAGTGCCGCCGATTGGCAGGAACTTCTTGGGAAGGAACCGGACTGGAGCACGGAATTTATCCGCACGCTCGGGGATGAGGCGGCGGTGTATGATGCTATTTTTGATTTCATGGTGGTCGGCTTGAAAGGGAAACTCTTTGAGAGCGAAGCGTTTCCGCTGAAAACACTGAATGGAGCCGTGCAGGCGTATATGCCGTTATTCGCGCGGATCCATCTCTTACGGGATCAGCGTTTTTGCCTGCTGGAGCTGAAGAAAGCCAATCTCTTGCGGAACCCCGACGGACTTACCGCCGTCGAGTTGGCGAAGCGGATGAAGTTCAATGAGGAAGAGGCGAAGCGAAACATTTATATTTTTTCTACGATGTTATTGAGTGCCCAGAACGCTATTGCACTCAAGAAAGGTGAAATTGAAGATCGTCGCCGGTTTGCGCAAATCGCATGGCAGGTGATGGAATATCGTCGGACGCACGAAGGGAAACTCCCGGAATCGCTCGATTTCCTGCCCGAAAAACCGCTCGATTCAATGACCCGGCAGCCGATCCGTTATGAAGCCGGCAAATTGCAATTATCCGATGATCGGGAAGGGTATGGCTTTCGCCTTTCTTTTGAGCCGTCGGACGAGTTTTCGGGAAGAGGCGGCTACACCGTGCTGTTGAAATGAAAGGACGAAAAAGCCGAAAAGACAGAAAGGACTTGCCGCTTTCCTCCACGACTGATCTTATGCGGCAGTGTAGGTGGAAAGAGCATTCGTTGCATCGATACTCCACAACTCCGCGTGCCGCAGAAGGCCCGACGCGGTATCGGACTGCCACGCACTGCATAAAG
>JAVBUI010000209.1:0-3435 GCA_031555495.1 Victivallaceae bacterium
CGCAGAACATCCGGCTGATCTACGATACGCGCCCCCTGGGGCTGATCTACCTCGTCGTCAACGGCGAACGCCGTTACATCGGCAAACACGAGGAAGCGGCGGCAAAGAATCCGCCGAGAATCCGTTCGATCGGCATCACCATCGAAAAATGGCGCCTGCCCGGCCCCGACTTCGACGTTTTCTTCGAAATCTCCACTCCCAAACTCACGGCCTTCAATCAGGACGAAACGCTGCTGTCCATGCTCAACGGCGAATTCAAGCCTTATCCCGCCGACATTTTCACCAAAGTCAGGAAATTTGCCACCGCAAAAAACCCCGACAGCACCTATCTTGACGCGATCAAGCTCCTTTACGGCGCCGACGGCGCCGCGCCCGAACCGGAAAGAGGCTTCGTGTTGCTGCGCCGGGGAGCGTCCGACTTCCATCTGCCGTCGCTTTATATGCTTGGCGTCTGTTACTTCTACGGCCTCGGCGTCGCGCCGGACGCGGAACAGGCGCTCAAACACCTCGAAAGCGCCAGGCAGAACGGCTATCTTCGGGCCGAACCGTTGATCGCGTTGATCGAATTTCAGCTCAACAAGGCAAAATTCATCTGGCCCGGCGAGGCTAAAGAAAAAATCGTCCCGCCCGGCGGCAGTGAATTCCATGACACGTCGGCCTGGAGCGGCCTCTTCGGCATGGGGGACCAAGTGCCGCTCGAATACTCGTTCCGCCACGCGCTTCGCGGCGCTTTCGGGTATGGCTTCGGGGTGAATGCGGTCACCCGGAAACAGTCCGACGGGGCCCGCGCGGACCGGCATGCCGCGCTCCGCAAAATGCTTGACCGCTCGCTCGCCCCGGAACTCCCGATCCGGCTGGAAACGGGGCGCAATGAGGACCGTTTCACCGGCTTCGACGTTCAGCTTGCCGAGGAGGCGGCCAGGGCCGGTTACGCACCCGCCCAATATGCTCTGGCGGTGGCGCTCGACCGCTCCTGCCCGGACCCGGCCGAACGCAAACGCCTGAAAATCGACGAACGCGTCGACGCACTGCTGAAATCGGCCGCCGACCGCGGCTTCAATTTCGCCGTGCTCGAGCAGATCCGGCGCAAATTATTGAAGAAGGAAAATCCGCGCGGGTTGATTACGCCGCAGATCGCGTTCGACTTCGCCGAAGATCCGTGGTTTCTCGGACTGGTTTTCGCCATGGAGAATCCGGATTCGCCGTGGGTCCGGCCATTTTTGAACCGGAAGCTCGAAGAGGCGCGAAGGACGCTCCCCCGTTTCCCCGACCGCCCGGAGGAGCGGTATCTCCTCGGCCTCCTCACACTGATGCACCCCGACGGCCCTCAGCGGAGCCTCGACCAGCGTTCGAAGCCGAAGGAGAACCCCTATTGCGAGGGAACCTTCGAGCTTTTCGTCCCGATGCACGAAACTTATCTTCATGCTCAATATCTCGTCGGCAAGTTCCTGCTTGAACACCCCGAAGCGCTGCCGTCAGTCGGCTTCACGCGCGACAGCCCTCATCAATCCGAAACCGCCGCCAGGCTCAACCGCGGCGTCCAGCTTCTCCGCAAAGCGGGCCAAAAAGATCACCTGAAGTCCTTGTATTGGCTTGCGGTCCAGGAGAAAAACAAACCTGGAGCGCTCCGTCTCCTCGAACTTCCGTGTCACGACAGGATTCCGGCGGCCCGGTTGCTGCGTGCCCGCATCATCGAGAGTTTTCAGCCGCCGGTCGAAATCCGGAAGGCTTACGAAAGCTGCGCCGAGCTCGACTCGATCGAAGCCGTCTCGTACCTTGCCCGCAACACCACCGATCCTGTCCGCAAGAGCCGCTACTACCAGATATTGATCAAACTGATCGAACAGCAGCGATGCAACGACCTCTTCGACTTTTACTATCCCGAACCGGAGCACCGGCTCAAGCAGTCGTGGATCAACAGCGATCTTCTGTCGGCGAATTGAAAAATCGCACTTTCCGCCGTATTGTATAATATGATTCATGAACTTTCCATTCTTTCGGCGCTGCTGCCGGAGCTCGGCGCCGCCCCGGACGTCCCGGTCGGGCCGGGCGACGACTGCGCCGCGATCGACTTAGGCGGCGGGGTTTTGCTGCTGGCGGCGGTCGACCAGCTGATCGGCGGCGTTCACTTCGTCACCGCTGAAACGCCGCCGCGCGTCGCCGGAGCCAAGCTCATCAAACGGAATCTGAGCGACATCGCGGCGATGGGAGGCACCCCGAAGTGGGCGCTCCTGACGCTCGCCGCCGAAGGACGGAGCGATGAATACTTGCTCGAATTCGCCCTCGGCGCGGCGGAGGAGGGCCGGAAATATAATGTCCCCGTCGTCGGAGGCGACCTTGCCTCGCTGCCGCCGGGAAGCAACCTTGAAGTATCCACATTGACCATCCTCGGCACCGTCCCGGCGTCCGAAATCGTCAAGCGGAGCGGGGCCCGCCCCGGCGACCTCCTTTACGTCACCGGAGCGCTCGGCAACTCCTTTCACTCCGGGCGGCACCTCGACTTCACGCCGCGCCTCGCGGAAGGGCGTTTTCTCGCGCAGAACGGTTGCGTCTCTGCCATGCTCGACATCAGCGACGGGACGCTGCTCGACGCGTCGCGGCTCGCCGCCGCCTCCGGCGTCGCAATCGAGCTTGATCCCGCCCGGCTGCCGCGACACCTGGACGCGTCGCTCGAGGGAGCTTTGAGCGACGGCGAAGATTACGAACTCTTGTTCACCGTCCCGGCGGACAAAGAAAATGAATTGCTCGGCTGCTGGCCCGCAACGTTCGCCCCCCTCACCCGGATCGGACGGGCGCGCGGCCGGGAACGCCCGGGCACGGTGCTTTCGCCCGCTGGAAACGATTTACTGCAAAACCGGAGAAGTGGTTATGTCCATTAAGAAATTCATCAGCCGCGACGTCGCCGACACCGAGCGCGCCGCCGCCGAAATCGCCGCCGCCTATCCCGACGGGGCCGTGATCGCCCTCACCGGCGACCTCGGCGCGGGCAAAACAGTCTTTTCGCGCGGTTTCGGCCGCGCCCTCGGCATCACCGAGCCGATCTCAAGCCCGACCTACACCATTATCCAGGAGTACCGCTGCCCGGACGGGCGAGACTTCTACCACCTCGACCTCTACCGGATCGACAATCCGGCCTCGGCCCTCGCCTTCGGCGTCGACGAATACTTCGAGCGCCCCGGCAGCTACGCGCTCATCGAGTGGCCCGAAAGGATCGCGGGCCTCCTTCCGGAAGAAACAGTCCGCGTCACCATCCGCCACCTGGGCGAAAACGAACGCGAAATCGACTGGGAAGGCCGCCCTCCCAGGTAGGGCAGTCTGTCCCAGACTGCCGTTCGCCTTGCAAACACACAAGGTCAATCACGCCGCAAGCAAAGTAACACGAACGGCGCTCTGAGGACAGAGCGCCCTACCTGTCGCTTTTGTTGCCATCACACT
>JAVBUI010000313.1:0-8819 GCA_031555495.1 Victivallaceae bacterium
AAGCGCTGCATGATTACGCCAAAACGCACGGCGAGTCGTTTTTCCTGCTTTCGCTCTACGGCATTTTGCGGGCGGCCCACGGGGTGCCGGAGTTCCGGCAGCGCTGCGTGGAAGGCGAAGTCGTCGAGTTTGAAAAAATCGCGGCGATGACCCCGGTCATGACCGCAAGCGGCATGTTCCGCCAGATCTGGTGCGAATACGAGGACGATTTCGCCCGCTTCAAAGAGCGCGTCCAGCCGATGATCGAAGCCGCCAAAGCCGGAGAGCCTTCCCCGATGGAGGATCACGGCGAGGACTTCCTCTGCTCGAGATGCGCCCCGTGGCTCCATTGTGAATCGATCACCCAGGCGGAATACGGCTTCGATCAAGCCATCCCGATCCTGACCTGGGGCAAACTCCGGGACGGCCTGATGCCGGTCGCCGTCAAACTGAACCACTGCTTCGTCGACGGCTTGCACACCGGCCGCTTCTTCGAGCTTCTGGAAACGTATTTCGCCGATCCCCAAACCAATATCGGAGTCACATCATGAACAATGCGGACGAAGTTGATTTTTCCTCGGTTTACCGGCTCGAACAACTCGGTCAAAATTTCCCAGAAGAGGAGGTCGCGCTGATTCAAAATGATATGCGGGAAGCAACTTCGTATCTGGAATCGCAGAACTGGTGCCTCGAAATACAGGATGTCTACTATGGGATAGGTGTGCCGAAGTGCTTCTGCGCCTTTTTGTTCCACATCCGCCCCTCCTGTCCGGAGATTGAAGAGTATCTGTGGGTAGTGACAGGAGACCTCCCTCCGCTTTATCTGGTCACAGAGGCCGCCTCCACCCCGGCCATGGCGCTATACGCCTACACCGAAGTCATGAAGCTGTGGGCCGAATCCGCCGTCGCGCAGGAGTTCCGGGACGACCTGCCGCCGGTCGCCGCGCCTTTTACCGCGGAGAACGGAGCTTTGCTGCAGACGCGCCTCGCTTTTATCCAGGACTATTTGTCGGAATATCATCAGGATGAACTCGACAACGAAACACTCCAATGATCATTCGCAATAAATTTGCAGTCTCGGCGATTCACGGATCGGTCGTACTGGCATTCTTTGTCCTTGCCGTGATTTTGATGGTGCTGATCCAGCTCGGATACCAAATGCTTGCGGGCAGCACCCCGGCAAGCAGCGCGGCGCCATCCGCCGAACTGCCGACAAGCTATTGGTTTGCTTTTGTCATTACATTTGGCTATTGCTGTTTTCTGGTTCTCGCAACGTCGATCTTCTGCCTGATCGGCGTGCCGAACTGGATCAATCGCATTGCCTTGAAAATCATCGGCTACCGACGCGACCGCAATCAGGACGGAACACCTCTCAGCGCCTCGATCACTTTTGTTTACCGTGCGCGCCCCCTGGAATATCTGATCCCGTCGGCGGTCTCTTTCGATGACACCAAATGGCCGTTCCTCACTTATCAGCTCAGCTATCGCAAATGGACCGTCATGACCGCTCCCGGCGACCATCAGGTTTCATTTTGCCTCGGACTGCACGCCAGAATCAAAAACACGATCCATGTTTCCCCCTACCGGCACTACCTGGTCACCTGCACCCCGCCCAAAAATCTTTTTGCGCTCACTCTCAAACGCCACACCGACAACGGCAACATCGAAATAAAAGAACTCTGATCGCCGCCGCCCCGGCTTGACAAACGAAGCATCGGAAAGTATTTATAAAAAGAGCGCAGGTTTTCTGAGCCGTTTTCGGGGGACGGAGATACCAATGCCCATTCGCAGACGCTGTTTGTTGTCTCAGAATCAAAAATCCCAAAGATAAGCATTTTAATACCAATTTGCGATCAGAAGGTTAGTAAATGCGAAGTGATTGCGGATGCCGGGGCGCTTTGAATGAACATGCCGCTACAGGAAGTAACGGTTTGTTCGTTCAGAGCTCCCCGACGCCGCAAGCGCAAACAGTTACTAACATTCTGATCGCAAATTGGTATAAGTTAAGGGGCGCTGTCAGGAGGCCTGTATGATCATTCGCAATAAATACCTGATCCACTCGCTCCATATGGTGATTGTTTTGGCGCTTTACGCCCTCTGTGTTCTCGTGTTTTTCTGCGGTTTTCTGGTACTGCTGGGCGGCTTTATGTTAATCGTGAAATTATTCGGCCGGCCAGCATCGGGAAGTATATATGTATACTACGTCATAATGATCGCCTATTGGGGATTGTTTTCCCTTTTAGCGGTGCTGGAAAGCGAGACCGGCGTCCCGAATTTCGTCAACCGCATCGTCTCCAGGATCATCGGATACCCGAAAGATCCGTCGCGCCTGACTTCATCGATCACCTTTGTCTATCGTGCGCGCTTTGCGAAATATGGAACCGCCGTGGCTGTCGATCTCGATCCCGGTGAATGGCCGTATCTCTTTTACCGGCTCGGCAGACGAAGGTTGACCGTCAAGCTCGCGCCCGGGGAGCACGTCATCCACTTCCGGCTCGGAATGCGGCCGAAAATCGAAACAACCATCCACCTCGAAGACTCCCGGCATTACCTGATTGAATACACCCCGCCGAAAAAACTCCTCGCGCTCACGCTCAAAGCCGACACCGACGGCGGCAGCGTCGAAATCAGAGAACTCTGATCCTGTCGCTTGACAAATGAAACATCAGGCGTTATCTATAAAAAGAGCGTAGGGTTTCAGAGCCGTTTTCGAGAAGTGGAGATACAAATGACCATTTGCGACCGGGCTGTCCGCTGGGCGGTTTTCCTGCTGTTCTATGCTCTTTTCGCCGGGCTCTTCTTCGCCGTCCCGATCGTGCTCTGCCCGGCGCTCGAGTTCTTCATCGGAACTTTTCCGGGAAGCTATCTGATCTACCGCGCCGTGCTGTACGCCGGTTGGGGACTGCTGATTTTCTTCATGCTGTCGGAAGCGTTCCTGGTCGGCGTGCCCAATTTCCTCAACGGCGCCGTTCTGGAAATCATCGGTTACCGGGACGGCCCTTCGGACTCGACGCTCACCATCGTCAGCGACGCGAACATCCTCACACGCGGAGCACCGGCGGTCCGGATCGATCCCGGCCAATGGCCGTACCGCTTTTATTTCGTCGGGATGAAGCCCTTAACCGTCGCGCTCCCGCCCGGCGATCACATCGTCTCACTCAGAGCGCGGCGGTGCGAGAGCATTGAAATTCCACTCCGCGCCGAAGCCTCCCGGCATTACCGCCTGGAGTATCAATCATCGAAAAATCGGCCCGAATCCGGCAAAATCAACCTTGAGGAGCTCTGACAATGCGAATGACGCAGACGATCATCATTATTTTTCTATTGGCGGCCTGGGCGATCACGATCTGTCTGTTCCGGAACTACAATGGTCTCAAAGACGTGGAGTTGCTTAGCCACGTAAAAGCCCCGGTGCGCTTCGCGCTGCGGGAAATTGCGGACGATATGGAGCGGGGCGAGCACGAGACGGCCCGGAAAAAGCTTACGATTTTACAAAACAAATGGGATGAATTCCACGCCGCCCGAGGAATCGGAAACAGCTTTTCCAACCTGATGAATGACCTGAAATCGGCGAATCCAACAGCAGAAAATAATCAGTAGACACGTCACATGCCCGCAGAGTGTCATAACCGAAAGGAGCGGTCGTGCAAACAAGAAAAGACGAGTTTTTCCCGGCCCTGATTTTGCTGGCGGGCTTCGCACTCATGTTGCTCGGCTGCCTGAAAATCAACGGGATTGCTCTGCTGTTGCGGTCGGACGTCACCGCCTGCATGCTGCTGCTTTCTCTCGTACTCCTCGTGTTAATGCGAAAAAGGTTAGATCCGTTCGGATTCTGGCTCTTCTTTGTTATGCTTGTGTTCCATCTCCACAAACCCGTAACAAACGCACTTTTCGCCAAGCCAGGGAAGTGCGAGTCCTCGTACAGTCTGCTCACATTTGCAATGCTGTATATTGTTTTTGGATTCATCACTCTCGACGCCCCCCGCAAAAAAGAGGAAGGTCAGGTTCAACAGGAATCCGATACGGCGAAAAATCATTGTCGGCAAACCAAAACACTCAGAATGCTTTCGCGGCTGGTATTGGCCGCAGGCTTCACGATCATTTTATACGACAGCTATCAGAAAATCAAAGGCATTGACCACCCGGTGCGGCCGGGAGCCGCCGCCGGCATGATTTTGTTTCTCTTCGCATATCTTTCGGCGCTGAAAAAACAGTCATGGCCAAGGAATATGAAGTTCCTTTGCGGAGGAATGCTCGGGGTATTCCTGATTCAACTCATGCAATTTGCAATCAATTCCCTTGCGGCCTCCGGCGGTGAAAAAGCGAAAATAACAATCAGTTTTCTCCCGGACAGTTGGCTTTCACTGGCATTCATATCTATTCTTGCAGGCACCTTCGGATTCGATATGCATCCTAAAAGCGGCAAAAACGGCAAAGACCCGCGCTCATTATGACCAATGCCAGGGGAGATCGTTTTTTTGCATTCATACACGGAAAATTTGAACACGGTTTTTCTGTCCGCTCGCTGGAAAACCATCGAACGCGCGATCATTGCGCTGGCAATGGCTTTCGCTGCGTTTCATCTGCGGAGGGGATTCGAGGTCCGCAATGAGTTTGACCTTGTTCACCCCGACTATTTCTCGTTTTTGACGGTCGGGGGAATCTTGCTGGCGGTATGTCTGAAAAGAAGAGGAATTTCCGGCGGCAACATCCTTGGGTTGCATTTCCTGTTGTTCCTGGCCACACTGTTTTTCCTTTCGGCGGCAAGGCTCATGCTATCCGGGCGGCTGTCCGTCAATGGAATTCTGATGGAGGCCTCGATTATGCTTCCGAGCTTCTTTTCCCTCTGGTGGGGATCGATCTATGTCTTAATCTATACGGCGGTTCCGGAGCGTCCGTACCGGTTGGCGCTGATTCTGCCGCTGCTGCTGACGGCCCGTTTTCTGATGAACAACTTCACCGACTTCCTCGACTTCTGGATGTGGCTCTTCAACTGGATTCCGGGCGTCGGCCTCGCTTACATCGTGAAGGGCAACTGGTATTCTCCGCCGACCTGCAATATTCTTTATGAAATTTCCTTCTGGTAGTTAAAAGCAAGGAACAAAACATGAACCGGTTCCCGGCATTCAGCACTAATAATGTGGCCATGATCTTCGTCATGGTCCTCACTGCGGCGCATGGAGAACATAACTCCGGACTCGTTCCCGACCGTTACCTTCCAATCCTGACCGTGTGGGGGATGTTGACGGGAGTCTGGCTGATCGCGAAAGAAATTGCGTACAAAAAAGCCCTGAAAATCGCTTTTTTATCATTTTGGGCCATCGTGATCCTGCTTGCAATCATCGATCTGGCGGTTATGCGGACGCCGTCCTTCAATCCGCTTTTCCATGTTGCGGCAGTATTGCTGCCCGGCTGCTGCGCCTTCTGGTGGGGAGTGAGCTGTACGTACATCTATACGGAAATCCCAGAAGGCCCCAACCGCCGGATATCGGTGCTGTCGTCGCTGGCGGCGTCCCATTTCCTGATGATCAACTTTACCGACAAAACGGTCTTCTGGATGTGGTTTTTCAATTTCATTCCGGGAGTCGAATTGGGATATACCGTGAAAATGATGAATTACGCCCCGCGTTTTTATGATTTTTTCAGTCTCGCGTTCTGGTAGGCTCGCGGAACATGCCGTGTTCCCGTCCCCCCCATGCGCCCCGCGCCCCCCAAAAAAAAGGCCATGAACGAAACCTGGTTCTGAAAGACGGCGCGCACGTCAACACCGCGACTCTCGTCGCGTTTCTTGAGCTGGGCTGCGCCCGGGGCGAGAACGATGAGGTTTCACCTCAACTCCACAAGAGGGCTTCGCTCTCTTCAAAAATTGCAGTCGGCAAAAGCAACCGGCCCGCCCCGATACTCGGCCAGGAGCGCCAGGTATTTTTCGCGCGTAACCTCATAAGCACCGAAGCTTGCGGTAAGCGGAGTCACCATCTGCGTATCGATCAAAACCACCCCCGCGCACCGCAACGCGGCGACCGCATGGACAAAAGCGAATTTAGAAGCCCCCGATTGGCGGTAAAACATACTTTCGCCGCAAAAAATCCGTCCGATCGAAACCCCGTAAAGCCCCCCGGCCAAGTTCCCCTCCGCGTCAAACGCCTCGAAGCTGTGGGCAAACCCGAGCCGATGGAATTTTTTGTAAGCGGCAATGATTTTTGGCGTGATCCAGGTCCCTTCCTCCCCCGGGCGCGGCACAGCGGCGCACTCTTCAATCACCCGGTCAAAGGCGGTGTCGATGCGGAATTGAAACGGCATCTTCTTCAATGCCCGCTTCAGCCGCCGGGGCAGATGAAACCGGTCCAGCGGCAAAACGCCGCGCAGCGGAGGAGAACACCAAACCACCGTCTCGGTTTCATACGGCCACGGAAAAATCCCATTCCAGTAAGCATCCCCTAAAATCCGGCAATCAAGATCGTCGGTATAGCCAAGCACGCCCCCCTCCCCCGCCGTCTCCGCCGGAGGAAAAACACTCCGCTCCTTCTGCCGCCAGATCATCGCCATCGCCATCCCCCTTTCCCCTTTGCAGCGTTGCATTGCTACTATATCAGAAAAACGAAATATTTGCAAGGGCAAAAAATCATTCAATCCGCAATCATTTCCAACAAAATCACACCCCGTTCCCGCTCCAGCGGCTTGCCACGGCATGCGCTCAAGAGCGAGCATCCGCTTCACTCTCGAAAATTTGCTTGCAATTTCCGCTCTGCGGAGCATTTGACATTCCGTCATTGCATGCTATCGTAAAATCAGCACCACCATCGCCTATATATAAGGGATACCATGCAAAAACACCTTGCCGTTCTCGCCGCCGCTTTGCTCGCCGTCGTTCTCGCAGGATGCGGAACCACCGGAAAGTTCGTCTATCCGGCGCAAATGAGCGCTTTGGTACAAATTGACAGCGCTCCGATTACGAGCAAGAAATTGGCCGTCCTTCCTTTTGACGATTATCGGAGCGATGACAACAGCTGCATGTTTCCGATGTACCTGATTCCACTGATGCCTTTTGGTTGGGGAACCTATGACCGTCCGGACGCTGCGAGTGCGTTTCTTTCCATCGTGTCCTATGACATCAACCCATCCGAGGACCTGGCGAAAGCCGCCGCCGTCAGCTTTCGGCATTCCAATCTTTTCAAGGATACGTTCTTCACCATGGGCGGCGAGAAGGACAATGCCGACTTTGTGCTTCGCGGGCGGATCAAAGTCATGAAGTACCATGGCAAACTCTTTTCTTACGGCCTTTCTTTGTACGGGCCGATCTTCTGGATTCTCGGCGCACCGGCCGGAATGTCGGAAAACACCCTGATGCTCGAATTGACACTTGCCAACCGGGAAGGCAAAATCGTCTGGGACTGGTCGATGGACAAGGAAGAGTGGATGGTGCAATGGCTCTACGCCCGCATGGGTCATGACTGCAGGATGTTCACCACCATGTACCAGGCCGGAATGAACGATGCGGTAAACAGCCTCGCCAGGAAAATCCGCGAGCAGCCGGAGTTGTTCAAATAATCCATTCGCCTGATTGCCAGTCGCCGCCATCGGCGTTGCAGAGTCCTTTGCTGAGAGCCGCGTCGGCTCTCGGCTTTTTTCATTCTAAAATCGGCAAGAAAGTCTATCTCCCTGTCCAATTAAAACGCGCCCAACCACACGGCATGTTGATGATGACGGGACTAAAGGATGGTGGATCCGCCCGGGCTTGAACCGAGGACCAAGAGATTATGAGTCTCCTGCTCTAACCGACTGAGCTACGGATCCTGAAAAAGAGTGGGGTACTATAGTTCAAAAACCATGGAACTTCAAACCCGGAAGGTATTTTTTCGTTAAAAAACGGACAAATATTTGCAATGCCGACAAAGCGGATTATAGTTTCGGTATGGAAATAGTTCCATGCAAACTCAAGGAGGAGGGAGTTATGCCGAAAACAGGACTTGTAAAACTGGAAAAAGTCATCCGATCCGCCAACGACATTCCCAGTGGTAAAAAAGCGGAAATTCTTGCACTGCTCGAGCAATTGCACGAAGAGCTCGGCGAAAAGCCGGCGGCGGAAAAATCCGGCTCCAGCCTGACGCGTGAACTGCGAGACCAGGTCGCCGAGTTTGAAGTGGAACACCCTGACCTGGTGGAATTGACCAACCGCGCCTGCAACATGCTCTCGGACATGGGAATTTAGCGTTTCCCCGCAACAATTTCCCTAAAAATCCAAAAGAAACCTCCTTTCGCGCCTTTACAAAGCGCCAAAGGGGGTATATATTAGTAAACATTCAGGTGCACCCGTAGCTCAGCTGGATAGAGCGTCTGCCTCCGGAGTAGAAGGTCGTGAGTTCGAATCTCGCCGGGTGTACCATTTTTTATTTCCTGATTTCGAAGGTGTTACAGAGAATACAGTAATACCGGAAACCATGAAAAACAAGCTGTGGTACAAGAATTGGTACATCAATTCTTAAAATGAGACCAAGCTTTGTGTTATTGCTCGATTGTGTTTGATGTGGTTTACCATATCAGATCGAGCCAATTGCAAAACTGCGTTTTGTCAGTTTTGTCGCCCTGAAACAATTCAGGGAGGCGAACGGACGAAACCGGTTAAATTGGTTCAACACAAAGGAGTAAATAACCATGGCAAGAAAGAAATCGATTTCCCCGAAACTGTTCCAGCGTGTCAAAGGCGGTTCTTACTATTTCCGTCGCAAAGTCCAAGGCGAAGACACGCGAATCAACACCCACACCTCCGACCGCTCCAAAGCGGAAGAGTACCTGCGGAATTATGTCGCCTCGCATATGTCCGGCGAAATTTCGCTCCGGCA
>JAVBUI010000381.1:0-10562 GCA_031555495.1 Victivallaceae bacterium
GAACATCCCGATGAGATTATTGACAGCCATAGTTACGACCCGAAAACAATCTCGCCGAAGCTGGCGGGGAGATGATAGTTGAGCACGGGAATCGGCTGCCAGCTGATCCAGTGTGGATGGCTGGTGCTGTCGCCGCATTTATAGAAATTGGCTCGCCAAACGGTGCCGGGCTTGATTTCGTCCATTCCCGTCGTGCCTCGGTAAATTTCAAACGGAATGAAGAAGCCGACTTCCCAATCCACCGGTCCTGGAAGTTCCGGCTCGTTGATTTTCGGCAAAGTCGCAGCCACTTTGATCATCGCCCCTTCAGCCCCGGTCAGCCTCCGGTAGTCGGCAAAGCCGTCGCCGATCCGGCGGTGGTCGAGGATGTGGGAAGCAAGCAGCACGCCGCCGCAGTTCATTTCGACATTGACATACCCCCTGCCCCCGGCGGGCGCGGCGAAGAATTCGACGCAGCTGTCTTCACAGACCCGGTCCTGGTATTTTTGCGCCACGCTGCGGACAAAGCGGTCGGCGACCCGGAACCGGCCATAGATGCCTTTTTCGTCATAGCCGAGGCGGCATTGGACGCGGGGCGCGTGACCGCTGCTGCCTTCGGGGCGGACCACCGCCACGTCGAGGATATCGGTTCCGCGCCAATCGGGCGCATCCCACGGAGCTTCGATGTCGATTCCGCCGGGTGTTTTTTTAATTGAATATGCCATTGCCAGCTCTCTTCTTCACCGGTTCTTCTTCGCGTTCAAGGCGGTCGGCGGGAATGCGCCGTTCGAGTTTGAACTGCATCCCCCCCTTGCCGTCCGGAACCACCTGGAGCATCACCACCGTCCGCCGCACATCGCCGTCCGGAAGCACCGCGAGATCGCCCGACGCGCCGCGGAACGACCGCAGCTGCCGGAAACGCGCGAGCACTTCATCCGAATTGACGGTGTCGCGGGTCGCATGGTAGGTCAGCATCAAAGCGTCATAGCCGAGCGCCGCGTTGTCATTGGGCTCCCGCTGGTACATGTTGTAATAAAGTTCACAGAAATTCCGCTCCTCCCGTCCCGGTCCGCCCGGAGCGAACGGCACCGAAAACACCGCCGGGGCGGCGTCCGGCCCGCACTCCTTGAGGAAAACGTCTCCGCTCCAGGAGTCGCTGCCGAGGATCAGTCCGCCGTATCCGGCTTCGCGCAGCTGCTTGACGATCCGCCCGGCCGCCGCCGGATAAGCCGGCACCATGACCACGTCGGGGGTCGCGTTGGCAACCTCCTCCAGAAGCCCCTTGAAATCGGTCTGGCTCTCACGGAAGCCGCCGAAAAAAACCTGCTGACCGCCGTAATCGACGAAAGATTGCGCAACCTGCCGCCCGAGGTCCCGCGCATAAACCGCGTTTTCGTCGAGATTGAGCAGCGCCGCCATCCGGCGGCAGCGGCGACCGAAGTAGGCGTAATAAGCCAGTGATTTCGCCTGCTGGCGGTCGCTGAAATTGGTGCGGAACATGTAGGGATTGCGTTCGGTGATTTTGTCGTTCGAGCCCGCCGGGGTCATCACCGGCAGCCTGAGCCTGGCGGCTTCGCTTTTGACCGCGAGCGCCTCTTCCGAAGAATAGCCGACCAGCGCGGCGGCGACGCCTGCGTCATGCAGCTTCTGCATCGATTTGGCGGCTTCGGAGCCTTTGCTCCGGTCGTCGACAACGATCAGCTCGGGAAGCTTCGAACCGGGCGGCGAAATCTGCCGCAAATATGAATTGGCGCATTCGATCCCGTTGAGGACGTCTTTGCCGTAAGCCGCGTTTTCACCGGAAAGCGGCAGCACGACCCCGATCTTCAGCGCATCGTCTTTGGTCCGGTTCGAAGTCTCGCAGCCGGCGGCGGCAAGCAGCAGCCCGGCGGCGGTCGCCGACAATAAATTGCGATGTGTTTTTTTCAAGATTCCTCCTCGTCTTCCTCGTTCCGGTTGGCGGCAAGCGCGATCAGCGCCGGATCGCCGGGCATCAGGCCGCGGGTGGTGCCGCGGATGAATTCAATCAAGTGGCCGAGCTCCTTAGAAGCCGGTTGTTTTTCGATTTCGGCAAGCGCGTTGGAACCGTTAAGTCCGCGGAAGAAATAGGTCTTGACCGCGCGCCGGATTTCGAGCCGGAGGGCGCTGTCGAAGCCGTTGCGCCGGAGTCCGATGGTGTTGGGGCCGCAGATGCGTTCGTTTTCGGCAAGCATGCAGTAGGGCGCGATGTCCTGCGTGACGATGGTGCGCCCGCCGATCATCGCGATTGCGCCGATCCGGCAGAACTGGTGGACGAGCACGTAAGCGCTCAACACCGCCCCGTCCTCGATGATCACGTGCCCGGAAATCCCGGTGTGGTTGGCGACGGTCACACGGTTGCCGACCCGCGCGTCGTGCCCGACGTGGACGAAGGCCATCAGAAGCGTATGACTTCCGACCACGGTTTCTCCGTTTTCAAACGGCGAGCGGTGAATGGTCACATATTCGCGGATCACCGTGTGCTCTCCGATCACGGTGCGGGAGACGATCCCGGGCCGGAAACGGTGGTCCTGCGGCTCCTCGCCCAACAGCGCCCCGAAATAGACGCGCGTCCCCGCGCCAACCGAGGTGTAGCGGGCGATTTTGACGTGGGCGTCGATGAAGCAGCCGTCGCCGATCACGGTGTCGCCCTCGATGATCGCATAGGGACCGATTTCGAGGTTATCGCCTAATTTTGCGCCGGGATCGATAATCGCGGTCGGATGGATTTTCGACATATTCAGCTCACGATCGTTCCGGCGGCCGTGTCGCCATGGAGCACCCGATCGAAGGAGCCGGGGTCGTTGAAATCGAAGACCACGATCGGCAGCGAATTGTCGCGGCACATCGTAAACGCGGTCGAATCAAGCACCGCAAGGTGGCGGGCCAGCGCTTCGTCGAAGGAGAGCTCGGCGAAACGGATCGCGTCGGTATCCTTCTTGGGGTCGGCGGAGTAAACGCCGTCGACCTTGGTCGCCTTGAGCATCGCGTCGCAGCCGGTTTCGAGCGCCCGCAGCGCGGCGGTGGTGTCGGTGGTGAAGAAGGGGCTTCCGGTCCCGCCCGCGAAGATGACCACGGTGCCGGACTCCATCGCCCGGATCGCGCTTTCGCGGCAGAAACGCGGTGCAATCGAGCCGATTTCGATCGAGCTCTGGACCAGAGCCGGAATCCCGGCTGAGTTGAAGTAGTCCTTGAGGCAGAGGGCGTTCATCACGGTGGCGAGCATGCCCATGTAGTCGGCGTTGACCCGGTCCATGCCGCCGGCCTTGCCCATCACGCCGCGCCAGAGGTTGCCCGCGCCGACGACGACGGCGACTTCGATGCCTTTGTCGAGGATGCCGCGGACGCGGTCGACGACCAGGTTGACGGCTTCATGGCTGTAGCCGGAATTTTCGCCGCCTTTGAGCGCTTCGCCGCTCAGTTTGAGAAGGATCCGTTTGAACTGGTAGGACTGTTCCATAAAAAAAGCCTTTCTTTCTATAAATATGTACATATGTAAATATACCGATGTCCGGCGCGATTGGCAAGTCGAAATTCGCGAAATAGCATAATTCAAGAGTGTTTTTTCCGAAAATCCGTGTATAGTATATGGAAAAGGAGATCACTGCCATGGAAGAAAAGTTGAAAGTCGGCGTCATCGGCGTCGGCGCGCTCGGCCGCCACCACGCCCGGTTGTACCGCGAAAACCCAAAAGCGGAAGTAGTCGGAATTTTCGACGTCACCCGGGAAACCGCCGACAAGGTCGGAGCGGAGTTCAACCTTCCGGTCTACAGCGACTGGCGCGAGCTCGCCGAAAAATGCGATGCGCTGAGCGTCGCCGTCCCCGCGAACTTTCATGAAGCGACCACCGTCCCGTTGCTTGAAATGGGCAAACACGTGCTGGTCGAGAAACCGATCGCCGCCGCCGTCGACGAAGCCGAACGCATGGTGCGGGCCGCCAAAGACAACAACGTCGTCCTCGCCGTCGGCCATGTTGAACGCTTCAATCCGGCGATGGATTTCCTGGAAAAATATTCCGACAAAACCCGTTTCGTCGAGGCCCACCGCCTGGCGAAGTACCCCCCTCCCCGCCCCGGACTGCCGCGCCGCGGGACGGAAGTGAGCGTGATCCTGGACCTGATGATCCACGACATCGACCTGGTTCTGACCATGATCGATTCCGAGGTCGATCACTTCGACGTGGTCGGCATTCCGGTTTTGAGCAAAACCGAAGACATCGTCAACGCCCGGATCAAATTCAAGAACGGCTCCTGCGCGGCGCTGACCGCCTCCCGGGTGAGCCAGGAGCCGCAGCGCCGGTTCCGGGTTTTCCAGGAAGACACCTATATTTCGATGGACTACGGCAACTTCACCGGGATGGTGCTCAAGCGCAACCGGATCGGCCTCGCCCGCAAGGACGTCAACCTCGACGAAAAGAACGCCCTCGCCGCCGAGCTCGACAACTTCATCGACGCGGTCGTCGCCACCCGCAAGGCCGGCCACGTGGTCCAGCCCAAGGTCACCGGCGAAGCCGGACTCAAGGCGCTCAAGCTCGCGGTAGCGATCGAGGAAGAGGCGCGCCGTTACAACGATCACTACGGCTTCAAGTTCGCGCCGTGTTCGCCCGATGAACTCGCTTGACGCCATCGCCAAACTCAATTTGTATCTGAAAGTCGTCGGGAAACGACCCGATGGCTATCATAAGCTTCACACTCTTTTTTACCCGGTCACCCGTCTCGCCGATTCGCTGCGGCTCGACGACGGCGAGCCGGGCATCCGGCTCGAAGCCGAAGGCCTTGACCGCATCGGCGAAGCGGGCGACAATCTCGTCGTCCGCGCCGCGCTGCTCTACGCCGCCCGGACCGGAATCGAACCCGCCTGGAGCTTCCGCCTCGTCAAGCGCATTCCGGTCGCCGCCGGGATGGGCGGCGGCAGTTCCGACGCAGCGGCGGCGCTGCGGCTGCTGAATCATCGCTACCAGGCGCTGGCGCCGGAAAAACTGGCGGCCGCGGCGCTCGAGCTCGGGGCCGACGTCCCCTATTTTCTCGCTCCCGCCGTCGGTTTCGCGACCGGCGTCGGTGAAAACTTCACCCCCCTCGACGGCGTAAAAGCCGACCTCCCGATCCTGATCGTCAACCCGCGTTTCCCGGTGAGCGCCAAATGGGCATATTGTCACCTCGATCCGGCGCTGATCGGCGAAGACCGGGAAGACCGGGCAGGTCGGCTTGCCGGGGCGCTGCGCCGGAACGATCCGGCCGGAGTAGCCGCCAATCTCCACAACGACCTTGCCCCGGCGCTATACCGCAAATTTCCACTGTTGGGCATTCTGCGTGATTTTTTGCGCCGGAACGGCGCATTGAACGCCGAAATCACCGGCAGCGGCTCCTCGATGTACGCGATCACCCCCGACCGCGACGCCCTCGCCCGCCTGACCGGCTTGACGCGGGAAAAATTCGGCGATACCTTGTTCCTGTTTGAAAGTTAAACGATGCTTCGTTACGCACTAACATTCCTCCTCATCTTCGCGCCCTCCGCCGGCGCGGCGCTGAACGCCGACCGGCCGTTCCGGACCCTGCTTGTCCGGCTGGCGACCGCGCTCGGGGCGATGCTGGCTTTTTACGCGCTGCGGCGCTTTCCGTACGGAAAAAAAGAATTGCATAACGCCATCGCGATCGGATTTCTGGCGCTCTACTTCATCCTCAGCTTGTTCGACATGGCCAGTTTCTTCCTCTCCGGGCGGGCGTTCGACTTCGAATTTTATTATCACTTCAACCTCAATACGATGCGCTACGGCCTCGGCGGCTTCGGCTGGCATATCGCCGCGGCTGTCGCCTGGGTGACCGGAACGCTCGCGGCGCTGATCACGCTCTGGCGGAAATACCCCGCCGCGCCGTTCCGCCCGTCGTATTATCTCCTCGCCGCCGGACTGGCGCTCCTCTTCACGCCGGAGGGCGCGCTCCACGCCGCGCTCAAGATGCACCAGCGCGTCAAACGCGCCTCCGCCGCCGTCCGGCTGGAAGAGACGAAGCTCAAAGAATACGGCATCAAGCTCCCCCGCTTCCACCGCGAGCAACTCTATGCCAGGCCGGGCAAAAATTTAGTGATGGTCTATCTCGAAGGCTTCGAAAACGGCCATATCGACCCCAAAAATTTCCCGGAGCTCCTGCCGAACATCTGCCGCCTCCTGAATGAGGAGGCGCTCCGCTTCACCAACGTCGAACAGCCGCGCCACGGCAATTTCACGCTGGCGGGAATTTTCGCTTCGATGACCGGCAGCGTCTTCTGCGACGCCCACTTGCTCCGCGCCAACGAGCACGACGAGGGCGGCGCCCACGGCTACGATGTCACCTTGGGCGACGACCTCGCGACGGTGCCGTATCTGCTGCACCTTGCGGGCTATTATCAGTCGTTCATGCTCGGCCACAATCCGAATTTCGCCGGGACCAATGTCTTTCTCGCCCGCGAACGCTATGACGAATCGCTTCACGCCGAAGTACTGCTGCCGCCCGAAGAATGCGACAAAGAGCAATGGGGCATGCGCGACCGACGCCTCTTCGAATTCGCCGCCAGACGCTTCGAGGAACTGGCCGCGGAAAAGCGCCCCTTTGCCCTCACCGTGCTGACCATCGACGGCCACAACCCCAGCGGCTTCGTCGAGCCGGACGGCCCGGTCTACCGGCGTCCGGGCCAGCCGGACTTGCAGATACTGACCGCGCTCCACGCCACCGACCAACACTTCGGGCGCTTCATCGAACGCCTCAAACAGAGCCCGGCGTGGGAAAATACGGTGGTCGTCGTCACCAGCGACCACCTTTCGCGCAACACCGCGGTCGCGCCGGTCGTGATGGCCAATCCGAAGCGGCGGCTGATCACCTTCGCCCTCAACGCGGGGTCCCGGGGAATCATGGACGAACACGGCAAAATCTTCGACCTTGCTCCGACCGTTCTCGCGCTGATGGGGGTCGAGCACAACGGCGAATTCCTGCTCGGTGAAAATCTCTTCGACTCCCCCGATCCGGCCCGCCTCCGGGGAGACTCGGCCGAAGCCGAAGACACGCTGCTCGCCGCCAACCGCCGGATGTCGCGCGACCGGCTGGAAGAGAATCCCATCGTCAAAATCATCGAGACCCCCTACCCCGCACTCGAAATCGGCGGGCGCCGGATTCCGCTTTTTGAACGCAACAGCGGCGCCCAAAGCCTCCCCGCCCCCGGAGAATGCTTCGCCGTCCGCATCGGCCCCGACCGCCGGATCGACGAATACAAACGCCTCTCCCCCGCCTCGGAAGCCCGGAATTTCCTGAAAAAACCAGGCAGCTACATCGTCCTGGCCGGAGCGCAAATAGCCGTCGAACTGGTCGGAGAAAAGCAACCCGGATTGCTGCTGTTAAGCGGCCGGCCGGGCGCATGGAATATTCTGGGAGGCCAATAAATGTACCTTGCCCGATTGATTTCATTGGCGGTCTACGCAGTGTTCGCCATCGTCAACGGCTGCTTCGCCGGAGAAAACGCGGCGGTCGTCGTCGCCGCGCGGCTGGCGGGGGCGGCCGGAATGACGTTATTGTCCGAGAGCCTGATTTCGGGCCGGAACCGGAAAACCGCTTACGCGGCGATGCTGACCGTCAATCTGGCATTTGCGGCGCTGTCGCTGATGGAGACGGTCAGTTTTTATTTTTCGAAGCAATCGTTTTCGTTTGAATTTTATTTTCATTTGAATCCGGAAACGCTCCGGCACGGCTCCGGCGGCTTCGAACTCCTGATCGCACTGGCAGTCTTCTGGTTCGCCGCGAGCATCGGCGCCGTCGCCTGGGGATGGAGGAGTCCGGACTGCGCCCCTCCGCGCCGAAGGGCGCTCATGGCCGCGGCGGGATTGGCCCTGCTGCTGGTCCCCGGCGGGACTGTTTTTGCAATGCTGTCGTTTTCGGGGCGCGTCCTCGACGCCCGGCCGGGACGGCAACTCAATGCCGCCGCACTGGCCGAATACGGCATCAAAATACCGGACGACGGCGGCAATCAAGCGATCAAGCCGGGCAAAAACCTGGTGGTCGTCTACCTCGAAAGCGTGGAAAACAGCTACCTTCAATCCCGTATATTCCCCGGATTGCTTCCCAATATCAGCCGTATGATACGGGAAGAGGCCGTCGTCTTCGCTGATGTCTCCGAGGCGCGCAACAGCAATTTCACCGTCGGCGGCGTTTACAGTTCGCTCACCGGCTCGATTCTGACCACCGCCCATTTGCTCCGCGCCGACGACCGCCGGGACGGCGGCAGTCACGGTTTTGACGTCACGCTCGGCAGCCGGTTGGAAACGGTGCCGTCGATCCTCCGCCGCGCGGGTTACTCACTCGACTTCATGGTCGGCTGCGATCCGGCGTTCGCCGGGCTCAATGTGTTTCTTGACATGCAGCGCTTCGACCGGCTCGACCACGCCAAAACGCTGCTTCCCCCGAATGCGCCGGAACGCCCGTGGGGCATGCGCGACCGGGAGCTTCTGTCCTTCACCCTTGACCGCTACCGCGAGCGGGCTGCGAGCGGCAAACCCTTCGCTCTCTTCGCGCTCACCATCGATCCCCACAATCCAGACGGCTTCACCGAACCGGACGGACCGAAATACACCGGTTGGGGGGAGCGGCGGCTCAATTTGCTTGACGCACTCTTCGCCACTGACCGCGCGTTGGGAAATTTCATCGCCGGACTGCGCAAAAGCCCCGGCTGGGACAACACCGTCGTCCTGGTCGTCACCGATCATCTGGCCAAAAGCAACACGCTTTCCCCGGTCATAGAAAAAAACAAACGGCGGCGGCTGATCGCTTTTGCCCTCAATGCAGGCCCTCATCGCGTCATCACCACCCCGGCTAAAGTCTATGACCTTGCACCGACCATCCTGACGCTTCTGGGGATCGACGCCAAAATCGATTTCCCGCTCGGCGAGAGCCTCGTCGGCTCAACGCCCCCCTCTCCCCTCCGTCTGCAGGGAGATTCGGAAGCCGCCGAAAAAGAGTTGATCGCGCTGCTCCGCACCCGTTCCGCCGCCCCGGTCGGGCTTCACCCCGAAATCGGCGTCGCCGTCACTCCCTATCCGGCACTCCTCGTCGCCGGACGGACGATTCCGCTCTACGTCAGCAAATGGGGCGTCCAGCAGCTTCCCGTAAACAGCGACGCCTTTGCCGTCCGGATCGACGAAACCGGAAACCTCGCCGGGAGTCGCCGCTTGAACACGGCCGCCGAAGCGGAAACGTTCCTGGCCCGGCCGGGCAGTTACGCCGTGCTCGCCAGTCCGGCAATCGCCTCGGCGCTGAGCCCGGATAAGACCGATCCCAAACGACCGGACTTTTTTTATCTGCTACGCGGAAAACCGGGTCAATGGCAGTCGGCGGCGGGGACGGATCCGACGCTGCTGAAAATTATGGAATAAAAATCGGTTTATATTTTGCATATTCCGGATCATGTGTTACAGTAATGTTGCAACACCTCAAATCAGGAGATTTTTGTATGAGCGTCCCTTTCAAAGTTGATCTCTCCGGCAAAGTCGCGGTCGTCACCGGCGGCGGCGGCATCCTCTGCAGCGTGATGGCGCAGGCGCTGGCCGAATGCGGCGCCAAAGTCGCGATTCTCGACCTCCGCGAAGAAAACGCGGCCAAAGCCGCCGACGAAATCACCCGCCTGGGCGGTACCGCAATGGGCGTCGCCGCCAACGTGCTGGAGCTCGACAGCCTTCGCGCCGCCGAGGAGAAAATCCGCGCCGCCTTTGGCCCGTGCGATATCCTGATCAACGGCGCGGGCGGCAACCACCCCAAGGGAACCACCTCCAAAGAGTATTTGTTTCCGGAAGACCTGATCGAAAAGGCCGAGAACGTCAACACCTTCTTCGACCTCGATCCCGCCGGCGTGGGCTTCGTCTTCAACCTCAATTTCCTCGGCACCTTGCTGCCGACCCAGGTCTTCGCCCGCGGCATGGCCGAAAGCAGGAGCGGCGTGGTCAACAACATTTCGTCGATGAACGCCTTCAACCCGCTGTCCAAACTCCCGGCCTACAGCGGCGCCAAGGCGGCGGTCAGCAACTTCACGCAGTGGCTCGCCGTCCACCTTTCGAAGGTCAACATCCGGGTCAACGCGATCGCTCCCGGCTTCTTCCTGACCGACCAGAACCGCGCGCTCCTGACCAATCCGGACGGCACGTTGACCGCGCGCGGCAATACGATTCTTTCGCACACTCCAATGGGCCGCTTCGGTTCGCCGGAGGACCTGGTGGGAGCGCTGCTCTTCCTGGTCGACAACAAAGCCGCCGGTTTCGTCAACGGCACGGTGCTGCCGGTCGACGGCGCGTTCTCGGCGTTCTCAGGAGTATAACAGCCATCCTGCAAAGCGGGTGGCTGTAAGGCCCGCAGCGCCGGGCCCGCGAGCTTAGGAATTGCCCAAAGGGCAAGGAGCAGCGAGCGAAGGCACCCGCCGTCTGAGGGGCGCGGAGCCGCCAAAGACGGCGACCGGCTACGGCCGTACAGGCCACGACTCAGCCGAGCGGCGCTTGAGCGATCTTGCGCCATGGTCCTTTAAACTTTGATTAGGATAATTGTAAAATGATAGCGCTG
>JAVBUI010000239.1:0-5584 GCA_031555495.1 Victivallaceae bacterium
CTTCCCGACGGGCGCAATATCGCCGGACGCTTCACCATCACGCAGGACCAGCTCGCCCGGCTGCTGCAATATTCGAAAAAGCGGATCCCCCAGCTGTTGCTGCCGCCGGACGAACCGATGATTGCAGCCCCGGGCAAGTCCACCCCCTGATGGCGGCGGGAGGCGGAAAACGGCGGAAGCCGGGCAAATTCCGGCTGATCCTGATCGCGCTGTCGCTCATGGCGATGCTGTTTGCGGCCTGTCGATATCAGCAGCAGTTTCGCGACTGGTTCGTCGACGATACCCGGTTTGACCATGAAATCCGGGGCGCGGCGGCCCGGCACGGACTGCCGCCGGAACTGGTGAGGGCCCTGATTTTCCGCGAAAGCCGTTTCAATCCGGAGGCGGTCGGCGCGGCGGGCGAAGTCGGGCTGATGCAGATTCTCCCGCAGGGCGCGGTCGCCGACTGGGCGAAGCGACACGGCAAACCGCGGCCGGGCACGCGGTCTCTGATGGAGCCCAATTTGAACCTCGAAATCGGCTGCGCGCACCTCGCCGGAGCGATGCGCCGCTGGAAAAATTACAGATACGGCACCGAACTTGCGCTGGCGCAATACAACGCAGGCGAAAGCCGCGCCAACCGCTGGAAACCCGAAAATCCGGACGATCCGGTGATCGGCCGGATCGGGATCGCCAGCACCAAAGCTTATGTGGAGGCCATCATGACCCGTTATCATAACTACCGGAAAGCCGCCGGACGATGAATCTTTCGCGTCTCACACTTTATGGTCTCTTTCTCCTGGCCGCCGCCGCGTCCGGGGACGAACCGGCACGCGAAGTCGGCTGGCGCGAGGACTTCTCCAACCGCCCTCCCCAGAGCGACGGCACCCCGCACGACTGGAAATTCGACGGCAAAAAGCTGATGGTCCCCCGGACCCAGTTCCGGGTCATCGACGCGGAAAGCGCCGACGACGGCAAAGTCCTGGAGGTCGAATCCAAACAGTCGACCGGCACCATCATCACCCTCCCCGGCGCCGACCTCACCAAGTACCCGATCCTGCGCTGGCGCTGGCGCGTGCGCAACCTTGCGCCCAACGCCGACGGGCGGACCAAGCTCGACGATCAGGTCGTGGCGGTTTACTTCGGCGCGGGCGGCCCCCTCAGCCGCAAAAGCGTCGCCTACCGCTGGGAGACCGAGACTCCGATCGGGACGACGGGAAGGTGCAAGTTCGGCGCGGGCATCGTCAGCGTCTTTTCGGTCTGTCACCGCAACAAAACCACGCCGCTCAACGAATGGATCGTCGAGGAGGTCGACGCGGTCGCGCTTTTTGAAGAAATTTACGGCTTTGTTCCGGGGCCGGACGAATACGTCGTCACGATCGCGGGCAACAGCCAGTACACCAACTCGCACACCTTTGCCGAAGTCGACTACATCGAGCTCGTATCGAGGCCGGAAACGGAAACCGCGAAGCGGGATCCCAAACCTAAGGTTGAAATCGGTTCAACCGAAAAAAAGGAGAAATAAATCATGATCGGCTGGTCTGAACTTCTCATCATCTTCCTGGTCGTATTGCTGATCTTCGGCTCGAAACGGATTCCTGAAATCGCCCGTTCGCTCGGCAAAGCAAGCCGTGAATTCAAAAACGCGCGCGACGAAATCGTCTCCGAGGCCAAGAAAAGCGTCGACAAGGAAGACGACAAAAACAACGACGAGCAATAGCCATCCCGCAAGGCGGGTGGCTATAAGGCCCGCAGCGCCGGGCCCGCGAGCTTAGGAATTGCTCGAAGAGCAAGGAGCAGCGAGCGAAGGCACCCGCCGTCTGAGGGGCGCGGAGCCGCCGGAGGCGGCGACCGGCTACGGCCGTACAGGCCATGACTAAGCCGAGCGGCGCTTGAGCGATCTCCGCGCACAATAGCCTCGGCAAAGCGTATGTCCCACTCAGTGATGTCCTCATATAAACAATTTTTTATTTTACAGGATGACTGTGGAAGAACAGGAAAATTCCTCGTTTTTTGCGCACCTTGAAGCGCTGCGCCGGATGCTGATTCATTCGGTCGCGGCGTTGGGCGTGCTCCTGATCCCCGGCTTCTTCGCCGCCGGATGGCTGATGCCCGTACTGCTCCAATACCTTTCCGGAGAGGGTGAAGGGGCGATCAAGTTCCACTATTTTTCGCCGCTCGAGCCGTTTCTGATGCAGTTGAAGCTGGGGATACTGCTGGCGCTTTTCGCGGCATTGCCATATATTTCGATGCAGATATCCCGTTTCGTCGCCCCGGCGCTCTACGCCCGGGAGCGGAAAATCGTCCACCTCGCCGCCGGGGCGGTTTTCGTGCTCTTTCTTGCGGGCAGCGCCTTCGCCTTTTTTCTGGTGTTGCCGGTGCTCCTCGAATTCTCCCGCAGCTACAGCAGCAATGAACTGACCCCAATGCTCGGACTGGCCAATTTCGTCGAACTGGCGGGCCTGCTGCTGCTCGGTTTCGGCATTGTTTTTCAGCTCCCGGTGCTTCTCCTGGTCCTGATCCGCTGCGGCATGGTGCGGGTCGAAACGCTCCGCAAACAGCGCCCGGTGATCGTGGTGGCCATCCTGGTCGTCGCCGCGGTTCTGACCCCGCCGGACGTGATCAGCCAACTGTTGATGGCGACCCCGGCCTATCTTTTGTTCGAGATATCGCTCCTGATCGGAGCCCGGATCGAGCCGCCCCATGAACCGGAAGAGCCCGCCGCCCCCGAGCCTCCGAACAAAGACGCAATCGAAGCCGACGACTCCTTTGCCCTCTATGCCAAAGCACAGCGCCCGAAGCGCCGCAGAATCCGTCCGATCAAATGATCATCAGCGTCAGCCGCAGAACCGATATCCCGGCCTTCTACGCCGAATGGTTCCGCAACCGGCTCCGGGAGGGCTTCGCGCTGGTCCGCAACCCGATCGTCCCGAGCCGGATCCGCCGGATCGACCTTACGCCCGCCAATATCGACGGCATCGTCTTCTGGAGCAAAAACCCGCGCCCGCTGCTGCCGTACCTCGATGAAGTAGCCGACCGTGGAATCCCCTTTTATTTCCAATACACGCTCAATCCCTACGGCGCGCCCTGCGAACCGGCGGTGCCGCCGCTGGCGGAACGGCTCGAAACCTTTGCCGTACTCGCGGAGCGATTCGGCCGGGAACGGCTGGTCTGGCGCTACGACCCCGTGATTTTTTCAGGCGCATTTACTCCGGCTTACCACGAGGAATGGTTCGGCCGGATTGCGGAAGCGCTTGCTCCCCATGCCGGAAAGTGCTTTTTGAGCTTCCTCGATTTCTATCGCAAAACCAAACGCAACAGCGCCGGATTCGGCTTTTTCGATCCGGCGAATGCCGAAAAATTCGAACTGGCCTCCCGTCTCGCCTCAATCGCCGCCGGATTCGGAATCAGGATCGAATCATGCGCGGCGGCATTCGACCTCGCCGCCGCCGGCATCGAGCGCGGCCGCTGCGTGGATCCGGCTTTATTCCAGCGCCTCTTCAAATTCGTCAAGGACCGCTCGCAGCGCCCCGGCTGCGGTTGCGCCGCCAGCGCCGACCTGGGCGCTTACGACAGTTGCCCCCACGGCTGCTGTTACTGCTACGCCAATGCGTCGCCCCGGCTCGCCAATGAACGCTTTGGGAGGCACGATCCCGCGTCACCGTTGCTTTTTGAATAAAGTATCCCGAAGCCGACGGTCGGCCGGGGTTTCCAAAGGGCAAGGAGCCCTTTGGTGGAGTGTGAGGTGAAACCTCACTGACTGCGCCCGGGCGACGCCCAGCTCAAGAAACGCGACGAGAGTCGCGGTGCGGAGCCCGGCCCGAGCGAGGCCGCCAGGCCGGAGCGACCGTTCTCCCCGGGATATACTGTGTGTGGATTGCGGGACGGGCTTGGATTGCATCGCTCCGCAGGCGCTGTCGCGCCCGCGTCGCTCGGACCGGGCTCAGCGGCGGACCTCTCGTTCCGCATCTTGAGCTGGGGGCTTCGCCCGGCGACCGCGAGGCTCCGCCTCACACTCCGCCAAAGGGCTATGCGCCCTTTGGTATCTGCACCATGGCCGCGTGGCCCTGGACCCGTCGCTCCGCCTGACGGCTCCGCTCCCTGCCCAAAACAATAAAACCGGGCGGATAAGTCCGCCCGGTCTCGTTAAGCCGGATATCGCTCCCGCTTACTGCTTCTGTTTGTACGAATCAACCGCCTTCTGCGCGATTCCACGGAGGAACGCGGCGTCTTCCGCCGTGATGCCCTGCGGCACGAACTTGACGTCGGAGACCGGTTTGCCGTAGAGAACCGCGAACCAGACGCAGCACTGAAGGTACTTGCCGCGATTGTTGAGGTGCGAGGCGTCGAGCCCGGCGGTGTATTCATCTTTGTCCTTGGCCTTGACCCAGCGCCAGCCGACCACAAGCGAACCCTTGATCTGCGGGAACGCGCCGGGATACTTGACCGCCTCGATCTCCTTGGGGTCCTGCGGGATGTATTTGTCGGCCTGTGCCTCGCGGCAGAGCTGGACCGCGTCGCCCACGGGAAGCATCCGGCAGTCGAGGCGCTTGGCCAGGTCGCGGTAATTTTTCGCCAGGTTGCCGTACATCGTCTGCTGGTCGATCTCCCACTTGTCGAGGCGCTTGTCGTCCGGGCGATAGGCCCAGGTTTCCTGCACCACAACTTCGGCCTGCGGAGCGTATTTTTTGATGTAGTCGTAGAGATTTTTGGCGTAAGGCTCAAAGGATCCGGCGCGCCAGCTCTCGTGGCTGCCCTGCTGAATGGTGACGATGTCCCACTTCTTCGATTCAAGCTTTTCGCGAAGGTTGAACTTCTTGCCGTTCTCGGTGTAGGGCTTGACGTTGGAATCCGCCTCGGACTGCTCGACCAGCTTCCAGTGCCGCTCAAGCGTGCATCCGCCGAGACTGGCGTGTTCAAAAATCAGCCCGTCGCCGCCGCCGGCCGAGTCGACCACCTTGGGCAGATACTCGACCGCGCTCCAGGAAAAACTGTTCCCCACCGAAAGAACTTTCAATTCCCTGGCTCCGAGCGTCATCATACAAGCAACTCCTGTCAAAACCGCAATCAATTTCATTTTCATTATTTGGACCCCGTTCCGGACACGTTAAGGGTTTCAAAGCTCAGGAGCGGGAAAAAGAAAACCCCGTTGCGGGTGGTCATGATGTCGTGAGCGCGCACCCCGCCCTCGCTGCGGATGGCGCGAGTCAGCAAAAACACGCCGTTATCGGTGGTCAGAGTGTCAGAGAACATCGCGGTTTTGCCCGCACTGCCGACGCTGCCGCAGAAAAGCGGAATCACTCCAAAGAGGTAACAGCCCGTCATCTTGACGCTGATGTGCGCCGCCGGAGTCCGGCCCGTTTCTCCGACCGGAACCGCGTTGAATTTCTTCCCGATGTCGATCGAAGTACAGCCGGTCAAAACAGCCATCGCGGCGACGGCCAACATCAAAATTGCTTTTTTCATTGTATCTCCTGGTGGTTAAAAATCATTGTCCAATACGGACATTTCGTTTTCGACGAATTCCATCGCCGCGGTCAGGGCGTTGACGCGGTGGCTGATTTTGTTTTTGATTTCGCCCGACAGTTCGCCGAAGGTTTGCGTG
>JAVBUI010000052.1:0-8971 GCA_031555495.1 Victivallaceae bacterium
TTTTTTGCCCGCGCGCCGGAGGTCCGAGCGGTATTGGATGGCGGAGGCAAGGGTGAGTACCGGTGAAATGAATGCGGGCATAGGTTGTGTCCTTTTTTGTTACCTGGTCCAGGGCAGTGCCCTGGCGGGATTCCAAAGGGCAGCGCCCTTTGGCGGAGTGTGAGGCGGCGCCTCGCCGACTTCGCCCGGGCGCAGCCCAGCTCAAGAAACGCGACGAAAGTCGCGGTGCCCAGGCCGGTCCGAGCGGAGGCCGTCAGGCCGGAGCGACCGTTCCACTGCTTCGCTCGATGTCGGCCGCACAGCGGCTTTGACTCTTCCCCGCTCCGTTGTCGCGGGTGCCAGGAGCGACATCAAACATCGTTCGAGGTCCCCGCGCCGCGAGAGCGAAGCGACCGGCCCGCTATCCCGAGGCCGACGTTCAGCCGCTCCGGTGGAGCCGGAGCTTTCAGCGTTTCGCCGCTGGACCGCGCCTCCGTACGACGGAGGGCGAGATTGGCGCTTCGCGCTTTTTTCTTTTTTCTTTTTTCAAGATACATCGTCAACCCGGTTTCGTCAAGTCGTTTGTGAAACACTTCAGTGTCGGCCTTGTCAAGATTTCATCCTCTCAAAATACCTCCCGCCAACAGGGAAATAAATTTTTTTCACTTTTTTTTCGTTTCCACCTTGACAATCGCCGCCGATGTGTGCTATAATGATCATGTAGTGCGATCCATTTGAAACACTTTTGGGAATTCCCGACAAAAAAGGAGAGCAAAACCGTGAAAAAAAGATTGTTTACCCTGATCGAGCTCCTGGTGGTCATCGCCATTATCGCCATCCTGGCCAGCATGCTGCTGCCGGCCTTGAGCAAAGCCCGCGAAAGCGCCCGCCAAGCCGCCTGCCAGAGTAATTTGAAGCAACTTGGACAGGCAATGCATCTGTATGTCAACGACCACGACTATTTTCCGGTCATGAGCGGCCCGTGGACCTACGGCATCAGTTGGGACTGGACCTTCTGGAAAATGCAACTCGCCCCCTACGCCGGAGTCAAGCTCGTTATCGCTTCCGGCAGCACCTTCGCCGAAAACGGCGCCCTCGGCGAAGGCCCTTTCCGCTGCCCCTCCTGGAACAATGCGATGCGGAAAACCCCGATGAACGAAGTTACCCAACGTCCCTTCATGGGCGGTTACGGCTACAACTGGGGAGGAGGAGATACCCTAGGCATCGGCTACCGGCACACCGCTTATGTCAAGCCGAACATGATTTCCAGCCCCTCGGAAACCATCGCCATGGGCGACAGCAACGATACCGACGGCGCCGCTCAAGCCTGCGTCCTGTTCACGGATAACGCGTATCCTTACACGCCGTCAGCCGGGCAGCCAGGCTGCGGAGAGCGCCACAAAAACGGTATCAATATCGTCTGGGTCGACGGGCACGTATCATACATGAGGCGCCCGGAAATTTTCGTCGGCAAACCAGCGGTGAAGGAGACTGTCTATCCCGCGATGTTCCGCTATTACTACCGCCGGATGAAATGATCGTTTCCGGATGGAGTTGGCATTTTCCGTATTTGCGATTATCTTATAATAATGTAAAGTGTTATCATCATCAAAAATTGTCATCAAAATGCACTGTTGCCGATGAACCGCCAACCGACGCCTGAAAAACTGCGGATTTATCTCGAATCATTGGTCGTTTCCGGACAACTGTCCCCCGGGGACCGGCTGCCGACATTGCGGCAATTGGCCGCGCAATTCGGCCTGACCGTCAGTACCGCCCGGCGAGTCCTGCTCGGGCTCTGCGCCGAAGGCATGTTCTCCATGCGGCACGGCGCGGGGATTTTCGTCAACGAACGGGCGAACGAAACTGCCGCCAACGGCGAACAATTTCTGACCGTGGTCAACTGGTACACGGAGACCCAGCTCAATTACTGCGGTTGCGCCACCGCCGGATTGATTGCGGAAGCGGAACAAGCCGGGTGGCAGGTGCGTCTGCATAGCGTCAGTTACGCGTTCAAGGTCTCCGATCCGGTCTTTTTCCCCAGTTCCATCTGGGACGGACGCGCCGTGATCCTGATCGGCACCTACGACCGCTGCCGGATGAAAAACTTCATCCCCCGCAAACCCTGCGTCGCCATCGAGATGCACGATTCGTGGAACGGCGCTCTCTCCACCGTCACCGTCGACCCCTTCGTCTCGGCCAACCTGGCGGTCGAATTTTTCCGGGAGCGCGGCGTCCGCCGCGTCACGGTCGTGGAAACCGATACTCCGGCGATGCAATGCCGGGCCGAGCTCTTTCGCCTGGCTTGGAGCCGTCATGGCGGCGATTGCCGGACGGTGCTTGAGTATGGGGATCTCCCGCTGGCCCTGCCGGAGGCCGACGAGGGCATTTTCTTCGCCGGCGGCACGAGCCATGAATATCACGTGCTCGCCCTCCGGAAGCAATTCGGCAGCCGGGCCGATTTTCTGCCCAATTTGCTCTCGGTCGACGGCAAAAGCCTGCTCAACCCCTATTATCAACCGGTCAACACCATCTACATCGACTGGCGCCAGGCTGCCGAAGCGGCCTTCACGGAAGCCGTCAGGCGGGTCAGTTTCCCCGGTACCGCCGCCCGGCGGATCTACCTCGAGCCCAAACTTCATCTCGCCGCAAAACGCGAGACCGGAAAAAAACTCGTCGCCGATTTTTTGTAAAATCTGAAAACATCAAGAGGCAATCATGTCAAAATACCTTGCTTTGCTATTGGGGACACTTGTGCTGAGTTCCGGAGCCTGGGCCGCCGATTTTTCACAAAAGCTGCTCGCCGCTCCGGATTGGGAGAAGAAAATCCGGTCGGACCATCCCCGGCTCTTCCTCAATGCCGGGATGTTGCCGTCGCTCCGCGAACGCGCCCGCACCGTCAACGCCGATCATTTCGCCCGGATCAAGCAGGAGGTCGACGCCCTCCCAGCCGATGCGCCGATGCTCTTCGTCAACGATCCGATGCCGCGCAACGCGGACGGCTCGATCAAGATTCAACCGGCTCAGCAGGGCTACACGCTGTTTCGTTATGACGGCAGCAACCAGGCGGTCCGTTGCGCCCTGGTCTACCTCGTTACCGAAGACCCCGCCTACGCGGCCAAAGCCAAAAATTACCTTTCCCTGGCCGTCAAAGTCATGCAGTGGACCGCCGCCAATAACGTCTGGCAGGACTCGGGCGGCCACACCCGGATCAACGCGCTCGCCGCCTACGACTGGATTCACAATACCCTGACGCCGCAGGAACGCCGGGAGATTCTACTCCCGATCCTTGACTATACCACCGAGGCCCAACAGGAGGGCTCGTACAAGTTCCGCCGGACCTTCGGCGGCGCGACCGACGGCAATTACGGGGAGGTGTCGCTGTTGTATTTCGCCGGGCTCACAGGGTACGGTGACGGCGTCGACGACGCCCGCTGCGCCGATTTCCTGAAGCGCGGCGCCAAAGTCTTCGTCGACATGCTCAATTACCGCGAAAGTTCCTCCAACGGCTCCGGTGTATTGTCGGCGCTGACGCCGGGGTACTCCTTTGGCAATTACCCCTATGCCACGTTTCTCTTTTTCTACAGCTGGCAATCGGCCTTCGGCGTCGATCTGACTGCGCGCTGGAGCCAGATGGCGGATTTTCCGAACTGGTTCGACTTCCTCGCCATCCGCCAGGGGCGGCAGCAGGATCTCCTCGACTTCGGCATCGGCGACGGGCAACACACCGACAACGCTTTTCCCGCCTGGGCGATTTATACGCACTTGTCGCAATCGATTCATTTTTACAGCAAAAGCCAACCCGAAAAGGCACGCCGCGCCTATGCCGCTCTCTCTGATCTGCCGCCTCAGCGGCGGGTCATGTCCCGGATCTATCCCTTCCTCCCCTTTCTCCTGACCGGCTTCGATGCGCGAGAGATCGAACTTGCCGCCGCCGCGCAACCGGCCTCGCCGCCTTACTTCTATGCGGATAAATTCGGCTTGCTCATCAGCCGTTCGGGACGGACGGCGGACGACACCTACGTCTCCTTCCGGATCGGGGCCGGACTGGAGAACCATCAACACTACGACGAGCTCTCGTTTGTGATTTACAAAAACGGTTTCCTCGCGCTTGATTCCGGCTCCCGGACCGAGACCGACCACCACCATAATTTCGCTCCTCAGAGCGTTGCCCATAACACGATTTTGATCCATCAGGAAAAAGAGCCCATGCCCCCCTTCTGGACCTCCTGGAGCCACAAGCCGGATGGCAAGGTCTATTACAACCACGGCGGGCAGAACAATCTGTCCAAATGCAAAGCGCTTAAAATCGAAGGGAACGATCAATACATTTACGCCGCCGGAGACGCGACCGGGAGCTACGCCGCAAGCAAGGCCGGAGAGGTGGTTCGGCAGTTTGTTTATATCAAACCCGATTATTTCGTCATCTACGACCGGGTCGCCTCGGTGAAGCCGGAACAGAAAAAGGAGTTCCTCCTCCACTTCCAACAGAAGCCGGTCGGGGGCGGCGATAATAAATTCCACGCCGACAACGGCGGTCGGCTCTTTGTCACCACGCTGCTTCCGGCAAAGCCGGAATACGAACTCGTCGGCGGCCCCGGCCGGGAGTTCTGGGCCTCCGGGCGCAACTGGGAGCTTGATGGCGGCGAAAACTGGGATAAACAGTACCGCACCACCGGCAAATGGCGGCTGGAGGTCAGTGATCCGGCGGCGAAAACGGATGCCCGTTTCCTGCATTTTCTACAAGCGTCCGAACCGGAATCGACCGCGCGGGTCGAGCCGGAATATTTCCGGGACGGCAATCAGGATGGCGTCTGTTTTACTGACCGGAAGGGCCAAAAGTGGGAAATCCGCTTCAACCGCGCGGGCGATGTCGATTGTAAAATCAAACGGATTTAAGCCCGATATCCCGAGGCCGACGTTCGGCCGCCGCCGGACCGCGCCCAGCCGAACGCTGGGCG
Organism: Victivallaceae bacterium; assembly: GCA_031555495.1. Taxonomy (GTDB): domain Bacteria; phylum Verrucomicrobiota; class Lentisphaeria; order Victivallales; family Victivallaceae; genus JAVBUI01. The sequence goes on from JAVBUI010000052.1 coordinate 4,941, forward strand.
GGATTCCGCCTGACGGCGTTTTTTTATCTTTTTATTTTTTCTTTTATTTTATTTGCAATTGAGGGGGCATCGAGTCCCTTGGCGCGCCTCAGTTCCCGCACCGGCCCGTGTTCCAGAACCTCATCCGGCCAGCCGAACTTCGCCATCACTCCCCCCTCCAACGCCTCCTCCAGCGCCGATCCCAACCCGCCCGTCACCAGGTGATCCTCCAACGAAAAAATCGGCATCCTCCCCGCCATCTCACGCGCCAATTCCACATCCAACGGCTTGATCGAACGCGCATTCACCACCGCCCCCCGCAAACCGCACTCTTTCTCCAGCAGCTCCGCCGCCGCCAATGCCACATCGCAATCCGGCCCATACGCCCAGATCGCAAAATCAGTCCCCTCCCGCAACAGCTTCGCCTTGCCCGGTTCAATCTTCTCCGGCTCCAGCGCCTGGTCGAACCCATGCCCGCTCGCTCCCCGCGGATAACGGATCGCCACCGGCGTTTTCAACTCCAGTGCCGCATACAGCATCGCACGCAGCTCATTTTCGTCCATCGGCGCGAAAATCGTCAGATTCGGCATCGCACGCAAGAAAGCAAGGTCGTAAATCCCATGATGCGTCGGCCCGTCCTCCACCGCCCCCGCGCGGTCCAAGGTCATGATCACCGGCAGGTTCTGGATGCAGACGTCATGGTAAATTGGATCGAACGCCCGTTGCATGAATGTCGAATAAATCGCCGCCACCGGCTGAAATCCACCCGCCGCCAAGCCCGACGCGAACACCAACGCATGTTCTTCGGCAATTCCCACGTCGAAAAAACGCTCAGGAAAACGCTTCGCAAACTTCGCCAGTCCCGTCCCCGCCGCCATCGCCGCCGTAATCGCCATCAATTCCGGGCGCTGTTCGGCGATCTCCTCCATCGTTCTGCCGAACGCCGCCGAAAAACTCATTTTCTCCCCTGTTGCGATCCCCTGTTCCGGGTCGAAAGGACTTACGCCATGATATTCGCACGGCGAATCCTCCGCGGGCTTGTAGCCGCGTCCCTTGTCGGTGATCACATGCACGATCACCGGCCTCCGGCTGTCCCGCGCCGCTTCCAGCAGCCGGATCAGGTCCGGCAGCGAGTGTCCGTTGACCGGACCGAGGTAACGCAATCCGAGCTCTTCAAAAATACCGCCGGGCAGAAATACGCTCTTGGCCGCTTCTTCGAGCCGCCGGACTGAATGGTAAAGGTCGGGAACGCGCTGCAGCATCGTTTTGGCCAGCGCCTTGAAGCGCGAATAGGCTTTGCCGGAGATGATCCGGTTGAGGTAGCAATGGAGCGCCCCGACGTTGCTCGAAATCGACATGCGGTTGTCGTTGAGCACGATCACCAGCGGCACGCCGCTCGCGTCGACCTGATTGAGCCCCTCGAGCGAAATCCCGCAGCCGAGCGAACCGTCTCCCACCACCGCCACGCTCCGGGCCGGGCTTCCGCGCCGCTGCGCCGCCACTGCGAGCCCCAGCGCCGCCGAGATCGCCGTTCCGGCATGGCCTCCGCCCAGAACATCGTATTCCGGCGACTCCTTGCGTGAAAGGAACCCCGAACACCCGCCGTTCCGCCGCAGCGTCCGGAATTGCTCGCGCCGCCCGGTCAGAAGCTTATGCGCGTACGCCTGATGCCCCACGTCCCACAAAATCGTGTCGCGGGGCGTCTCAAACACCCGATGCAGCGCCAGCGCCAGCTCGACCGTGCCGAGGCTCGACGAGAGGTGTCCGCCGTTTTGGGCGACGACCTCGATGATTTCGCGCCGCAGCTCACCGGCCAGCGCTTCGAGCTCCGGGATTTCAAGTGCGCGCAGCTTTTCGGGGCCGTCGATGGTCGGCAGAATATGATCACTCATGTATTTGCGTTACTCCGTGAATTTTTGCTATACAATAACGCTCCGCTCCGGTTTTTGCAAGAAAAGTCATGGCGCGAATGCGTTGTGAGCACGTTTTTTTTCCGGAACCGGCTCTTGACTTATTCGGGTCGGGAGTGTATATTATATCCCGGTTTATCCGGAAATCTTTGCCGTTATCGTCTCTCCGGCGGAACCGACATTTTGCATCTAATGACCTGCCGAGATAAAGAAAGGACGTTCTCCATGCCGCAGCGCACCGACATCAAAAAGATCCTCATCATCGGATCCGGCCCGATCATCATCGGGCAAGCCTGTGAATTCGACTATTCCGGCACACAGGCCTGCAAAGCCCTCCGCAGCCTCGGTTACGAAATCGTCCTCGCCAACAGCAACCCCGCCACCATCATGACCGACCCCGGCATGGCCGACCATACCTATATCGAGCCCTTGACGGTCGACAGCATCGAGAGAATCATCGTCAAGGAGCGCCCGGATGCATTGCTGCCGAACCTCGGCGGGCAGACCGCGCTGAATTTGGCCATCGCGCTCCATGACGCCGGAATTCTCGAGAAGAATAACGTCAAAGTCATCGGCGTCGACCTCGAAGCGATCAAGCGCGGCGAAGACCGGATCATCTTCAAGGAAACCATGAACCAGATCGGCGTGCCGATGGCCAAGTCCGAGCCCTGCTACAGTGTCGAAGAAGCTGAAAAGGTCGCCATCGACCTCGGCTATCCGGTCGTTCTCCGTCCCGCCTACACCATGGGCGGCACCGGCGGCGGGATCGTTTACAACGTCGAAGAGCTCCGCCAGGTCGTCGCCCGCGGCATCGCGGCGAGCCTGATCGGCCAGGTGCTGGTCGAGGAGTGCATCCTCGGCTGGGAAGAGCTCGAGCTCGAAGTCGTCCGCGACGCCAAAGGCACCAAGATCACCGTCTGTTTCATCGAGAACGTCGACCCGATGGGTGTTCATACCGGCGACAGCTTCTGCGTCGCCCCGATGCTGACCGTTCCTCAAGAACTCCAGCAGCGGCTTCAGGATTACTCCTACCGGATCCTCGAAACCGTCGGCGTGACCGGCGGGTGCAACGTCCAGTTCGCCCACAACCGCGAAGACGACCGGATCATCGTGATCGAAATCAATCCGCGCACCTCGCGCTCGAGCGCTCTCGCTTCCAAGGCGACCGGTTTCCCCATCGCCGGGGTTTCGACCAAGCTCGCGGCGGGCGTGATGCTCGACGAGCTTCCCTATTACCGTTGCGGCACCCTCGACAAGTACACGCCCTCCGGCGATTACGTGGTGGTCAAATTTGCCCGCTGGGCCTTTGAGAAATTCCCGCAGGCCAAGGACGCGCTCGGCACCCAGATGAAGGCGGTCGGCGAAGTGATGTCGATCGGCAAGACCTTCAAGGAAGCCTTCCAGAAAGCGATCCGCTCGCTCGAAAGCGGCCGCCACGGGCTCGGCATGGTCAAGAAATTCGAAAAAGTCCCCGCCGCCGAGCTCCGCGCCCAGTTGCACACCCCGTGCAGCGAACGCTATTTCATCATTTACGAAGCACTCAAAAAAGGCGTCACGGTCGACGAAATCGTCGACGAAACCAAAATCACGCGCTATTTCATCGAGCAGATGAAGGAACTCACCGATCTCGAGCTCAAGCTCGCTTCCTTCAACTGGATGACCCTCTCCGACGATCTGCTCCGCGAAGCCAAAGTCAACGGCTTCTCCGACCGTTACCTTGCCAAGCTCTTCAGCGTTTCCGAAAAAGAGATCCGCGGCCGCCGCATCAAACTCGGCATTATCGCCAGCTACTGCCGCGTTCCTGTGAGCGGCGTCGACGACGCCGATTACTATTACTCGACCTACTCCGGCGCGCCGGACGAAGGTCCGGTTTCGGACAAGCGCAAGATCATGGTCCTGGGCGGCGGCCCGAACCGGATCGGACAGGGGATTGAATTCGACTATACGTGCGTCCACGCCGCCTTTGCGCTGCGCGACAGCGGTTACGAAACCGTGCTGATCAACTGCAACCCGGAAACCGTCTCCACCGACTACGACACCAGCGACAAGCTCTATTTCGAGCCTCTGACCGTCGAAGACGTTCTGACCGTTTACGAAAAAGAGAAGCCCGAGGGCGTGATCGTCCAGTTCGGCGGCCAGACC
>JAVBUI010000195.1:0-5155 GCA_031555495.1 Victivallaceae bacterium
TATCGACATTTCCAAGGCGCGTATGCGGGAAGTCGACAACGCCCGGACGCCGGAGGAGAAGCTGGTCGCGAAACTGAAACTCGCCGAAACGTTTACCTATACGTGCGTTTTGCTCATGCTGGAATCCTGGCAGGGCAAGGGCGCGGCTTTTTCGGAATCGGCATTGATGTTTCAAATGAGGGAGGCGTTCCTTCCCCTGGTGCTCTCTCTTGAGATACAAGACCAGATCATGGATATGAACAAAATGACAGTGGATCCTGCCGTGCTGGAACAAAAAGATCCGCGGCTGGCGTTTTATCGAAAACTGAAAGCCGCGAAAATGAAAGAAGGCCGTTCCCCGGAGGACGCGGCGCGGTTCGCTCGCAACACGGTTGCCGCGGCCTACTGGACGGCGGACACGGGCGGCGTCAGGGTGAACGGAGCGCTCATTTCTCCTTCGGCGGATGATATCGAAGCGTGGTCGGATGCGCGTTTTCATATCGCTCTGCGCAAAAACATTTATCTCTTCCACGCAAAAGGTTCGAAAGAGCCCGTTTCCATGTGCGTCCCCCCCCGCGCCGGCGGCGGCAATATCGATCATATGCTGACGAAAATCCTTGTGTTAATGAAGCTTGAGATGCCGCTCGCTCTTCTGAAAGAAAAAAACGCCGTCACCGCCGATACCCGGGAGGTCACGCTGCGTTTCGACGGCAAATGTCTGCTGAAATCCGAATTCCTTGCTCCGGGCGTGCTCCGGCAGTCATTCAACCGGGATGGTTCGATCAAAGGATACGACTACACTCCTTTCAATAACCCGCGGCAAAGCATGGGCACGGAATATTACCCGGGAACGGAAATTCCCAGAGTCACCTATGCTCTCAATTCGCAAGGCCGGATCGAGGGCGGTGTGAGTCTGTTCGACGAAGACGGCGCCCCCGTCGCGGAATTCCCGATCGATTCCAGGGGCCTGGTGATCGGCGAGGGAAGCATCTGGGTCGACGGCCGGAGAGTGAAGGCCGACTTCCGGCCCGGCAAAATCAGCGACACGCCAGTTTACAGACGTTAATTTGGATATTGCATGAAAAGTCCGCGTCTTGAGCAATCTTTTGAGCGCACTCAGTCGCTCAATCCTCTGGAGACAATTCATTGTTTTCTTCCGGTTTCGCAACCGGTTGAACCTCAGTGGTTTTGCTCAAGTTATGGGGTTAAATAGAGATTTTTCTGTTGAAAGTTGAAAAAGGATGACTGCATTTTTTCTGATATTGCTGATCGGCGTCATGACAGCCATGATCTGGGCCCTTCCGCTCCTGCTTTGCTGGATGGTCGCTCAGGGGATGGGGCGGGTCGGGAAGTTCAAGTATGGCGAATGGATTTTGCTTGTGGCCGCGGTTGTGCTGTGGAGCTCCGTTGCCTTGCTGTGGGGGCATTTTGACGCTTCATACCGGGGCGGGGTGCGGGATATGGAAATTGCGCTCGGACGCTGCGGGCGAATGCTGCACGAAGGCCGGCGCGGCGAAGTGCGAAAAGAGCTGGAAACTTTGCTCGCCTCGCCGGCCATGGCGAAGCGCGGCTACCGGATCGCCGGTGAATTCCAGGCGCGAATGACCGGGGCGCGAACCGCCGGAGAGGGGGAACGCGCGTTGAATGATGTGAGAATCCTGGTCAACGCCTTTGCCGCCTGGCTTGCCATCGCGGCGGTTTGGGGCGTCCTGCTGTTTCTGGGGTGGACGCGGATCAGGATGATCTGGCTGATCCTCTGCGGTGCGGCGGCTGTTTTTGTGCTGCTTGCCCTGTCGGCCAGTCTGCTGGTGAACAGGGGATATTTCACCACCGGCGTACGTTCCGACCTGAGACGCCTGGCGCGGGAGCTCGAACGCCCCGAAATCCGTCCGGAATTGCAGAAGGCGCTGGACATGCCCCGAATAAAATCCTATTCCTTTTTCCGCAATCTCCCGCCGGAGAAGTAGTTTTGCCGTCAAGAGAGGGGAGGGAGGGCGTTGCGCCGGAATCGCAGCGGTGAAACTCCGTTGAGCTGTTTGAAGGTCCGCGAAAAGTCGTAAATGTCGCGGAAGCCGGTCTGGGCGGCGACTTCGCCGACCGCGAGGCGGGTGTAGATCAGAAGCTCTTTGGCGCGGCGGCTGCGGACGTTGCGGAGGTATTCCAGCGGCGTCACGCCGAAGCTCTGTTTGAAGAGCCTCCGGAAATGGGTGTGGCTGAGGCCGCAGTGCCGGGCGGCCGCCGGAATCGAGAGCTTGGGGTCCTGGTGGCGCTGTTCGAAATAAGCGGCCGCTTTGGCCAGTGCTTCACGGTGCGGCGGACCGCCCGAGGCGGCGGCGCCCGCGCCGATCAACTCCAGCAAAGCCAGCATCAGGGCCGAGAGTTCCAGCGAATGAAACGGGTTCCGTTCATGGAGCCGGCACATTTTCCGCATTGTTTCCAGAATCCGGTCGTGGTTGCATTGCAGCGGAATGGGGCCCCGCCAGAGGTTGATTTCGGCATCGAAGAGCGGCGGGTGCATCAGCGACCGGCAGCCGGAGAGATCGAGCGTCCCCGCCGGGATCACCGCGTCCCAGTGGCTGCGGGCGGGATCGTACAGAAGGTCGAAATGCAGATAAATGCAGTGCATTCTGTCGCTGTCGCCGCGCATCGCGTGCAAGGTGTCCGGCGGAACCCAGAAGAGATCCCCCGTTTTCAGTGCAAAGCTTTCTTCCTCGAGCGTGAATACCCCGTGTCCGCTGTTGATGTAGACGGCGAGGTAATCGAGGAGCTTGCGGTTCCCCATCTCCCAGCGCGGGCGGATCGAGTCGCCGCTCTGCCGGATGAAAGGACGCAGATAGCCGAGCCGGGTCAAAGTAAGTTCATCCGGGAGTTTGCAATTGAGCTGCTTGAGGTTTTGTTGTGAAAAAGTCATTTTTGTTAAAAAATAGTCGCTCCTGCCAAAGACAACTTCATCTTTTCGGTTTATGATATAATATCGACTGTCAAGCACTAAAAAGCAAGGGAGATATGATGAACCGTAAACCTGATTTTGAAAACCTGCTGCGCGTTTTAGATAAAAAAGCTCCGAAACGTCCGACGCTCTTCGAGTTTTTCCTGAATCCCCCGCTCTACCGGGAACTGGCGGGAACCGACGAGGTGCCGGACGAGTTCGCCTATGTCCGGGGCTTCCTGCATGCCGGTTACGATTATTGCACGGTCAAGCTCTCGGGCGACCTTTTTCCACGGGCCGAAATCGACCATGCGGAAAGCTATTCGATGAACGACGGCGCGCTGATCAAGGATTGGGAGTCGTTCCGCGCTTATTCCTTTGGCGACCCCGATAAGCTCTTCATGCACGATCATTATGAAGGCGCGCTGCGTTACATGGAGCCGGGCGTGAAGGCGATCGCCTACGGGCCGTGCGGATTGATGGAGAACCTTGTCGCGCTGGTCGGCTTCGACAATCTCTGCTTCATGGCCTTCGACGCGCCGGATTTGCTCAAGGCGGTCACCGACGCGATCGGGTCGCGGCTGCTGCGTTACTACGAAATCAGCGCCGCGCTGCCGGGGATCGGCGCCGGGATCATCAACGACGACTGGGGCTTCAACTCCCAGACCATGATGATGCCGGAGGATATGCGTAAATACATCATCCCGTGGCACGCGAAGATGGTCGAGGCGTTCCACCGCAACAACAAACCGGCGATCCTCCACTCCTGCGGCAACCTGGCCGAGGTCTACGATGACATCATCAACATCTGCAAATTCGACGGCAAGCACTCCTACGAGGACAAAATCGAGCCGGTCGAGGAAGCTTACGAGGCGCTGAACGGCAAAATCGCGGTCCTGGGCGGCATCGACCTCGACTTCGTCTGCCGCAAAACCCCGGTCGAAATCCGCGAACGCTGCCTCGCGATGCTCAAACGTGCGGAAACGCGCGGCGGCTACGCCCTCGGCACCGGCAACAGCGTCCCGGAATACGTGCCGCACGAAAATTACTACGCGATGATCGACTGCGTCCGGCGGGGATAATGCTCAATCGGGCAGGAGTCTCTCGGCGTTGCCGCGATAGATTTTCGCCAGAATCTTGCGCGGGAGGCCCAGCGAATTCAGGAATTCGCGGTGGATGTCGTCGAAGTAATCCCGCGCGTAGAGCACGCGGTCCTGGAATTCGGTCAGGAATCCGACGGCGAATTCCGGGTCCCGCGACAACGCTTTGCAGCCGGAACCGGCCGAGAGGTCGCAATATAAATTGGAATACTTCCGCAACAGATCCGGCACCCGGCCCCCCTCGCGCACCCGCGCCTTGTCCGGCGGATAAACCGTGTCTTTGTAAAGTTCGTCGCCGGAAATGTGAATCCAGAATCCCGGCGCATGTCCGAGGAAAATCGTTTCCGGACAGGCCGCGAGCGCCCGTTCGACGCTGTCGATGGTGCCGCCCCACCATTCGCTCCAGGGATCGGTATCACGCTGCTGCAGATTGTACTGCAAATGCAGCACCACCGGCATTTTCAAATCCCCGGCCAATCGGAACAACCGCAGTGCGTCCGGGCTGTCGTACATCATTCTCACCTTGAGCTCGCCGCAGATGCGCGCGCCGTAGATGTCGTGCGCCGCCTTCAACCGGCCGCATGCGTCGGGCAGCCGCGGATCGGGGCAGTAGCCGAGGATGAAGCGCTCCGGCGCCCGTTCCTTATAGAACAGACACCGCTCGAACGGGATCGGCCCGTTGACGGAGCCCAAAAGCGCCGCCGGGGTCACTTCATCGTATCGCGGCGTGTATTCGTGCCGGGGGCACTCCCAGCTCAACAGCCAGGTCTTTTCAATGCCGAGCCGATCCATATTGGCAAGAAATTCTTCCAGACTATGCCCGTGCCAGTCGGGATGATTGTGCGCGTCGATTAACTTCATGGTCGATCCTTCCGGTTCATGCCTGCCGAACTCGCAAAATGTCAGTACTTAAAGTATACAGGCATGATTTTGAAAAGCAAACCGGCGAATGGCGTTTTGTGCTTTTTTGCGGCAGGGCGGCAGAGCGGAGTAAAGAAAATAAAATCAAGCTGCGGTTTTACAGGATTTTCGCCGGCGGCAAATCCGGGGCTGCCGGAACAGCAATCCTGCCAGCTTTCCAAACTTGACTGGACACTAGTGTCGCGTCAACCGAAAATGTGCAACAAGATTGCGATTCCGGCTGGAG
>JAVBUI010000383.1:0-3661 GCA_031555495.1 Victivallaceae bacterium
CGTGTCCCGGTTGGCCCAGGAGAAAAGCGGCAAATATCCCTTCATATAGCCCACGTGACCGTCGGCATAAAGAATGTTGCGTCCGCCGCTGTGGACATTCGGCAGCTTGGCCGTCGAATAGATGACGTCGGTCGCAACCGCCAGTCCGTTTTTGTCGATCGCCCAATAAGCGTCAGTGACGTAAAGCAGCTTCGAAGGACGCTTCGCGCGGGTGATTTTGCCGGTGGTCGCGGTGAAATATCCGGCGACCTGCCCGCAGTTGGCGTCGTTGCTGTAATTCATGCCGTACGCGCCGCGCACGTTGCCGACTGCGGTCCAACCGTTGCTGACGTAGTCTTCCCAGCGGACGCCGGGACAGTTGTACATTTTGGGATACTTGACCGGATTGGAGGTGATCCCGTAATCGAGGAGCTCGTTCATGCCGAGGTAGGGCCCGAGGAGATTGTACCATGACCACACCTGGCTCCACTTGACGCCTTCGCCGGCGGGGCAGAAATAATCCTGCTTGTCGACGGCGTACTGCAGGAATCCGATGCCGATCTGGCGGAGGTTGCTGGTGCACGACGCCTGCCGCGCCTTGTCGCGCGCTTTGTTCAGCGCCGGCAGCAGCATCGAGGCGAGGATCGCGATGATCGCAATCACCACCAACAGCTCAATCAACGTGAATCTTCTTTTCATTCTTTTTCTCTCCCGTTAATAAAGATATTTACAGTCGGAAACAACCAATTGGGATCTGAACAACTCCTTCGGTATGGAATTCTCCTGCTTCTGCAGCCGCCTGACCAGGCTGGCGACAGCCCGGGTCGCCATTTCGGCGAGCGGCATCCGGACGAAGTTGATGGCGCCGGGCAAAGTGCTGTCCGGGGCCGAGAGGTCGTCGAAGCAGATGATATCGAGGTCGCGCCCGAGCATTTTGCCGACCCGCTCGATCGCCACCAGGGTATAGACGCAAAGCGCGCTGTAGCCGAGCAGCAGCACTTCGATTTCCCGTTCTCCGAGGAAGCGGCAGAAATCGTCGAAACGGTCGAAGACCGCGAGGTGTTCGAAATGCAGCTCCTCCGGGCAAGGCAACCCGTTCTCTTCGAACGCCTGCATCCAGCCCCGTTTCCGCCAATAGGGCGAATAGGGGGAAATCGAATCGGAGCCGCCGACAAAGGCGATTTTCCGCGCGCCGTTGCGAATCAGCCGCGAAGTCAACTGCCGCACCATCCGCTCATAATCGACCGCATAATAAGCCAGCTCCGGCTGCGGCGCAATCCGGTTGATCAGCACCACCGGCACGCTTCCGGCGGACACCTTCGCCAGCGCCGGAAATTCGTGCATTTCGGCGTCGGAAAGAAAAATCCCGTCGAGGTCCTTCGAGTTCAACAGCTCCTCGCGGCCGCGGATGATCAGATTGGCGTCGACCAGCGAACAGGCGTGCCGGAGCGCCTCGAGCAGCAGCGCCGAATAATAGGGATCCACCCCGGAACGGAGCTCGACGCCGAAGTGAAAGACCTTGCGGACCTCGAGCACATCGTCTCCGGCGACAAAGGTGCCGACGCCGGCGCGGCGCACCACCCGTTTTTCGGCCTCCAGCCGGTCGACCGCCCGCCGGATGGTGGTCCGGCTGACGCCGAAGCGCTTCATCAGTTCATTTTCCGACGGCAGCATGGACCCGGGCGGCAGCAGCGCGCGCTGCGTGAACTCGGTGCACAGCACCGCGTAAATTTCATTGTAACCGACTTTTTGAGGCATGAAAATCTCTTTTATGTATACCGGATTATGTAACCGGTACACATTATAGCAAAAAATCTTTTCCTTGTCAAGTGAATTTCGGATAAAAGTGAAAAATATTTTTGCTTTCCTGCCGCTTCCGGGGTATAATAGCAGGGTTATGAAAAACAACTCAACCAGGGAAAGGGTTTTTACGATGAAATTTCGCCACTTGGGATGGCTGCTGATGCTCGGAGCGCTGCCGCTCTTTGCGGACGTTTCGCTGGATGTCAACGGTTCATTGAAGGCTGCCAAACCGGATTCGGCGCTGCCGGACGGCTGGATCTATTATCCGCAGTATTCGCCGAAATTGGAAATGACCTCCAAGCTGCTGCCGAAAGAAGGCGGCAACGCGCTCGAGCTGCGGATCAACAAGGATTTTCTGCCGATGTTCTGGGGCAAACTGATTCCCGCCGTGCCGGGCGAGAAATTCCGGATCGAGCTCGACGTCGCGGGCGACGCCAGAGTCGTCCTCGGCGCTTATCTCTCCGACCGCAAGGGCCAGATGGGCGGCACTATCCTCGCCCCGGAAGCCCGACTCAACGGCGAAGCAAAAATCTTCGCCGAATTCGTCATCCCCGAGGGGCTCCCGAACCGCAAGAGCGATCCCCCCGGCTACATCCGTTTTCTGATCCGGGTTTACCCCGGTTCACTGCGGATCGAGAAGATGACGGCGCAGAAGCTCGGAGAGGCAGCCGCGAAACCCGCGCCGCGTTCCGCCACGGAACGGATCAATGACGACTTCAGCGACCTGTCCCAGTGGAACATCACCGGCGGCGCCAAACTCGAGAGCATCGAAGCCGACGGGCGCAAAGCGATGAAAATGCCCTACCCCGGCAAAACCGCCAGCCGGATCTATCCTTTGGTGCTCGAAGGAGCGGCGGACGCCGATGCGATGCAGGGAATCACTTTTGAGGTCAAAGGCGTCAAGGACCGGACCGTCTGGCTCCCGGTGACGGTCGGCTCCTATGGCGACTGGGGATTCGCCTATACCCGTTATATCCCGGTCACGGGCGATCAGTTCCGGCGTGTGACCATCGCCTGGAGCGATTTCGTCCAGCCGCGCGGGACGCGGGGCATGGAGTTCGGCAAGCCGGGAGCAATGACTCCGGCGGGCATCAATCAGATCAGCTTCGGCGACAACTGGATGAGCGGCAACGCCAACGTCCTCCACGCGGCGGCGGCGCTTGAGATCCGTTCCCTCGGCTTCGCGGCCAAAGCCGAACCGGCCCCGGCCATCGTCAGCAAAGGCTTCGCTCCGCTGGCGGACGTGGTCAAAAAGATGCGCGCCAAACAGCCCGTCCTGATCGGATGCAGCGGCGACTCGCTCACCGCCAACGGCGAAGTTGGCAAACGCTACGCCGAGGTAATGGAGCAGCTCCTGCGCAAAAAATACGACAATCCCGCCATCGAAGTCGAAATCATCGCCGTCGGCGGCGCCCACAGCTACAATCTCCGGACCTGGGCGGAGCGCGATTTCAAGAATCTGGGCCGTGCCCCGGACCTGCTGACGCTGACCGTGGGCTACAACGACCGCAGCGCGGCGATGGACCCGGAAATCTTCAAGGCTTCGATCAATGATTACCTCGACCGCGTAAGCCACCTCGCCGACGGCAAATCCGCCGTTTTGCTGATGCCGACCATGCCGGCGCGGGCGGAGCGTTACCTGATGCAGGACTCCTTCGCCGACGCCTTCCGGGCAATCGCCAAAGAACGCAACCTGCCGCTCTTCGACCTCCACCGGGTCTTCAAAGCAATGCCGCTCGAGAAATACGAAAGCAATTTCGCCGACAAATGCCACTTCAACGTCGCCGGCCACGCCCTGATCGGCGAAGAAATCACACAATTCCTGGATCGCCAGTAAAACGAATCGGGGGAAAAGCAAAAACTTTTTTATAAAAAAGTT
>JAVBUI010000351.1:0-3781 GCA_031555495.1 Victivallaceae bacterium
GCTTTGACCGGGCTCAGCGGCGGAACTGCGTTCCGCAGCTTGAGCCGGGGGCTTCGCCCGGCGACGACGAGGCGCTGCCTCGTGCACCGCCAAAGGCTCCTCGCCTTTGGAATCCCGCCAGGGCCGAGTGGCCCTGGCCCCGTCGCTACACGCGTTCCGCGCTCCGCTCCTTATCTGGTCTGCGGCACGCTATAGCCCGAGGCAGGCGATCGCGAGGCCGCAGCACAGCACAGTGGCTCCGGCGATTTCGGAGGCGTAGTGTTCCACCCAGTGGATTCGCAGCAGTTTGAGACCGAAGGTACCGGCGGCGACCGCCGCCAGCATCGTCAGGATGGTCGCGGCGCTGAAGACGACCGCCACCAGCACCACGCTTGCCGTCCCCAGCACCGCCGACGCGGTCAGGAGCGGAAACAACGCCTCGCAGGGGCCGAGGACGAAAATGATGAAGACGACCCAATAGGAAAGGCTTTTGCTGCTTCCGTGTGGGTGTCCGTGCTGTACGTCGTGGGCGTGAAGATGTTCGTGAGTCGAACCGTCGGCGTGGCAATGGCTGTGATGGTGCGGCCGTTTTTTCCAGCGCTTGCGCAGCGCATAAAGCAGCATCGCCGCTCCCATCCCGATCAGGGCGTAGGCCGCGATTTCGCCGCGCCACTCCTCGAGCCAGCCGAGCCGGGCTTCCGAAAGGACTTCCGCGAAGATCAGGAACGCCGCCGCGAGCCCAAGGGCGCTCCCGACATGGCCGATGCCGCAAAGCAGCGTCCAGAGAAAGGTTTTGCCCCAGCCGTAATTCCGGCTTTTGGCGATGGCGATAAACGGCAGATAGTGATCCGGCCCGGCGATCGTGTGAATCACGCCGGTCAGGACCGCAGTCAGCAAAAAAGCACCCAAAGTAATTTCAGCCGTATTCATAAAATGATCCTTGTGATGGTGAAGCGGAAAAACTTGATGCAGAAGATATCATCTCCCGGCCATTTTGCAACCCCCGCCAGAAAAATTCCCCCATATTATTGTCTCGGCGGCTAATTGCCTTGCACAGGATTGCTGTTTTTGCATTTGGCGCGGACGGTTGCCGGCCCCCTCCGCCCTTACCAGCAGACGCCGCGGTACCGGTCGAGTTCCGGAACCCGGACGCGGAGGGCTTCGAGCTCGCCTCTTTCGAAGAGACGCAAGAGGTTGGCGACGAGTTCGCAGTGGGCTTGACAGCCGTAGAGGTTGCGGAGGGGCAACAGGTCCCCGGTTCGGGTTTCCGGGGTTTGCCAGGCTCCGGCGGCGCGGTCGATGATCAGCATCACCTCGTCGGCGCGGAGGGCGCACCAGAGGTTGAAGCGGTCTTCGAGGAGTTCGGGATTGTCAAGGTCGCGGGAAAGATCGAGGAGGTAATTGCAGAATTTTTCTTCGGCTTCGCCCTGGTAAGGGACAATTTCATCGTCGTTGAAATAGTAAAAGGCAAGGTCCAGGGCCCAGGCGCCGCTGCGGTCGAAGCGGATCGCCGGCAAATAGCCGTTGAACCAGACGTTTGCGCGGTCGAACGCCGCCCAGCGGGACGGAAAAAAGAAGTTGCCGGGCGAATAGACGATCGGCGAGCCCTGGTAGAATTCGATTCCCTGCGGGCAATGGGGATGGATGTTGACCACCGCCGCGGCTCCGGCTTCGACGAAGGAGCGGCAGAGGCTGCTGACGCGCGGCGACGGGAAGGGGTTGTACTCGTTGCCGCCGTGCATCACGACCAGGACGTGGTCGGCGTTGGCTTTGGCTTCGCGGATTTTCCGCAGGTTTGCGGGCGGATCGAGGGGGTTGCAGCCGGGAAAATCGCGGCGGGCGACGCCGAATTCGTATTCGGCAAGGTTGACGATCCCGAGCCGGAAGGGGCCCGCCTGGACATACAGAACCTTGCCGGCATCGGCAAGATTGCATCCCGCGCCGACGGTTTTGATCCCGTTGTTGTGAAGAATCTCAAGTGTCTCAAGCACCGGCTCGGGCCCGTAGTCGCCGATGTGGTTGTTGGCGAGCAAGGCCACATCGAAATGCCCGGCCTTGAGGAACCCGACGGCTCCGGGCGGGCACTTGAGATTGGGCCCGCTCTTGGCGATCGGGGTTTCGGCGTCGGTGAGCGGAGTTTCGAACTGACCGATCCTCAAGTCGGCACGGTCAAGCGTCTCCTGAATCCGGGCCAGAATCGCGGCGGGCTCGGACAAAACCTTCTCGATACTCCCGTGTCCGGGCAAAATATCGCCGGTCACCGCGACCAGCGCGGATTCGGAACCGACTTGAGGGCGGAACTCCATTGTTTTCATCATACCATCTCCTATGTTCCCCAAAAAGTTCGCACCCTTCGGCCACGGGCCTCGGGTCCCGCTTCGCGGGCTCCGGCTCTCTTTTCGGGGGCCCCGCTCTCTGTCATTCCGTGCGGCTTTCCTCCGTCGCGCTCCGCGCTATGGAGGACGAGTCGCCGTACTCATGACTTCGAGTGAGGTATTTTTTGATTATCGATGGTATTGTCATACCATCTCCTTTTTATGATGTTACAATAGGGTGTCCGCCCGTTTTGTCAAGCGTTACTCTGAAAGAATCCGCACGCGGTAAAGCGTATTCCATGACGGATTGTTTTTTGCTTCCCGAGAAGTTGAAACGTATGAAGCGCAACTTTTCCGGCGCGGCAAACCGGTATATTGCGACACGCGCTCAGAAAATCGCGTCGAGCGCTTCGGCGAAGACCATCATGCCGCGTCGGTTCGGGTGGTTGATGTTGTTGGTCATCAGTGTATTGTAGGGGATGCCCTGGCGGTACAGCCGTCCGTAGCGACGGGCGGCGTCGGCGAGCGCGATTTTGTTTCCGGCACTGAAGGTGCGCAGGAAATGGACGTAGGGGCGCGGGTCTTCCTCGATCTCTTTGCCGTTTTGGCCTGTTAACCCCATCCAGTCGGGCCGAACGTAGTGGGGGGTGAGGATGATCCACTCGATGTTGCGCTCACGGAACGCGGCGAGGACGGGTCCGAAGGTTTCGCGCCAGACTTCGGGGGAGAGCAACGCGTCGTTGACGAATTCGGAGATGATCAGGTCCGCACCGGATGCGAGGATTTTTTCGGCGAAGTTGTGGGGAGAGCCGGGGGGCTCGGCAAGATAGCTTCCCACCGAGCGGCCGCCCCAGCCGTGGATCATTAAATCGATGTCGGCTTCGGGATATTTCCGGCGAAGTTTTTCGAGAAAGAGGCAGGGCCAGCGGTCGGCGGGATTTTCGAGGTAAGCGCCGACGGTGACGCTGTCGCCCCAGCAGAGGATGCGGAGCGGCGCGCCCGATTGCAATTTCTCCATCGCGCGGGGGATGAAGCGGCGTTCGCATGACGCGTCTTCGGAGGGGGCGGCGGTTTCGAGCACCGGATAGAGCGTGTCTGGAGTCAATTTCCGGGTGGAACGGTCGATAAGAAGATTGAGCACCCGGGTTTCGCCGGGGCCGGGTTCGGGTGCGGCGGGGCAGGAGACGGCGGGGATGCCGGGAACGTAACGGAGGCCGTCCGCGCAATCGCGCATCACGGCGTCGAGCCGCGTCGGGTTATAGATGTAACTGACCAGAATCGGCGTTTCGGTTCCTCCCTGGAGGCGGCCTAGCGAGGCCCAGGCGTCATCGAGCTCGTAATCGACGCCGCGCGCAAGCGTCTTGCCGTCCGCCGTACTCACTTCGACCGTCTCCGGCAGCAATGCCCCCGCAAGCGTGCACTCGGCGGCGATCAGCGCGGTCAACCGGACCCCGGCCGCCCAGCCGCAGACGGTTTGCGCCTGATAG
>JAVBUI010000178.1:0-3926 GCA_031555495.1 Victivallaceae bacterium
GCTCTGGCGCTGGAGCGCCGGAACCGACGCCCGCGCCGACTGGAGCGGACGAAGCGAAATCGAACGCCTTGCAATCCTGGCCGGAGCACGCGATTTCGGCTGCGGCGCGCTGCTCTATTATTATCTGGGCGATTTGCTCCCCGCCCCGGCTGCGGAGGAGTTCCGCGCCGCTTACCGGGCGCAGGCCATGCAGGCGATCAAGCAGCAATACATGCTCGGCGAAATCGGCGCCGTCCTCGCCCGGGCGGGAATTGACTCCATTCCCATCAAAGGCGCATACCTGGCACAGGAAATTTACCCGGCCCCGGCGCTGCGGCCCATGGGCGACCTCGATGTCCTGATCGAAAAAAAACGCCTGCCGGAAGCGCTGAAACTGCTGCAGAACGCACACTGGGTCCCCGGCTACCTGGCCGACGGGCACAACCACGCGCCGATGATGTTCCGCGACCGGGTGGCATTGGAGCCGCATTTCGCGCTGCCGGGCATGGCGGCCTCCGAGACCGGCAAAGTATGGGATTATTGGCGGAGCAACCAGCGAAAATTCCCGATTGAACTTCACTTCCTGATCCTGGCCGGCCACGCCTGGCAGCACCGCTGGAGAAACGCGCGTAAATTCCTGCCCGACCTTGGCTTCCTGCTGGCCCGCGGTCCGCTGGATCCGGACAAAGTCGAAGCACTGCGGCGGGAGTTCGGATTTTGCCGCCCGGATTTGCTTTACCATGCGCTGCCGGAGCTGTTTCCTCCAGAAACCAGGCAAAACGGCTCGATCCCGCAAGATGCGGTGCGAAGCCTCCGGAGGTTGTTGTTCGAGCCGGTCGACCTCTCCGGGCGGGGCATGGAGATCATGATGCACGACCCGCGTCGTTTCTCATGGCCCTGGTGGCGGAGGCGGCTGCAGGGATTTGCACCCGCCCGGGTGATGGACAAATACCAGGCCGGCTGGCCCCGGCTGCCGCTCTGTTACGGCCGGGAAATCGCACTGAAATTCGCGGCCTTCCGGCAGGGAGTGAGCGCCCCCCCTGCCCCGGAAGTATTTCAGGACGTCAACGACAACGAAGCCGTATCGGCTTGCATGCGCCCGTGAGGCTTCACGTAGCTTATTTGAGGAACAGCACTTCGCCGATGACGGGGACGACCAACGGGAGTCCGGCGGTTTCAGTTGCCTCCTTCAAACGCCTCGCGGGCTCGTCCCAGGCATGGCGCGCGAGGGCGAAGCGCCCGTAATGAACGCCCATCATCCGCTTCGCGCCGACATCCCGCGCGGCGGCGACCGATTGCTCAGGCATCATGTGAATCAGCGGCCAGTCGTCATTGTACTGGCCCGCTTCCATGATCGCAAGGTCGATGCCGGGGTGGTCGATGCCGATTTGGGCGAAGTGCTTGCCGTAACCGCCGTCCCCGCTGTAATAGATTCTGGCCGCCGCCGTTTCAAAGAGAAAACCGGCCCACAAGGTCTGGTTTGCTTTGGTGCCGCGCCCGGAGAAATGCCTTGAAGTCAGCACATGAATTCTGCATTCCGGCATCGGCTCGATCGTCTCGCCCCAGTCCGCCTCGGTGATTTTTCCCGCCGGGACGCCCCAATAACGCAGGTGCGAGCCGACGCCGAGCGGACAGAGCACCTTGGCCGCCCTGTTCGCCAGAGCCTTGACCGTCGGCATGTCGAGGTGATCGTAGTGGTCATGCGAAATCACCAATAGATCAAGGTCCGGCATATCATCCGCGGTGTAGGAATATTCCGCCGGAAAGGCCCGGTTGACGAACGGCAGCGGCGCGGCGTAGGAGCTGAATACGGGATCGATCAGGATCCGCCTGCCGCCGAGCTGCAGAAAGAGCGAGGAGTGGCCGAACCACACCAGCGCGTCGCGATCCGGCGGAAGCGCCTTGAGGTCGCTTTTGATCGCCGGGATGGGGGACGGCGGGACGGTATTGCCTTTGGAAGCGAAGAGGTGCCTTCGCAGAGCGCGGAAAAATGAGAAATTTCTCGAAAGCCGGATCGTCTCTTCCTGGTTCTGGAACTCGCCGTTCCGCCAATTCGGAGACCGTTTGATCCGTTCGAGGTCCTCGCCCTTCGGCATTTCGCCGAGCCGCTCCCTTATCGCGCACGAAACGCCCGACAGAATGCCCAGCATAACCAGAACAATTCCGGCCGCCGTCTTCAATATTCTTTTGGTTCGGAGATTCATGATGCATCCTGCCGGGCTGTATTTATTGTTAATGCCATTAACAATATATTCCGCGCCCGGCGATTTGTCAAATCTCGCGGCGAAATATTTTTGCGGCTTTGTTTTCCGGCATGGTTTGACAGCGTCCGCCCGCCGGAATATATTGTTACCGGATTAAAACGGCAAGGGAGGCTTTATGGCAAAGGCGTCGAAGGGCGAGGCATTGTGGACGCGTTTGTTCCAGGCGTCCGAGGAGCTTCAGATGCTTCACGAGGCCAGTGCGGAAAGCTGCATTCCGCTTCAGGCGACCTTTGCCCAGCTGCGTATTTTAAGTTACATCCGTTTCAGTCCGGGAGAGTCGGTCAAGATCAGGGAAATCGCCGACGCGCTTCATATCACCCCGGCGGCGGCGTCGCAGATCGTGGAGCGGATGGTTCAGCTCGGCGTGGTGGAACGCACCAAGATACCAGGAGACCGCCGCTCCGTCCACGTCACGATTTCGCCGGAGGGGCGTGAATGCTACGATCAATCCGACGCGATTTTTGAAACCATGATGAAGCGGCTGCTGCGAAGCGTCCCCAACGAAAAACTCGCCGTCTTCCGCGAAGTCCTTGACGCCTTGCTCCTGGCAATCGCCGCCGAAAAGGCGGAGACGAAGAAAACAACGCCCTGAATCCGGCGGCATTTGCCGTTTTTTCCCGAACTCCCACCAAGAGAGGATGGCAGACAGCATGAAACATGCAAACTCTCCCCAAAAACGTTGGATTCTTCTCCTGCTGTTGACCGCATTTGCGTTCAGCGGCCCGCTGCGCGCCGGGACAATAGAAGATCAGGACGCCGCTGTTCTGAAGAAACCATACCGCCCGCCGCAGACTGTTTCCGCAGCCGAACTGAACTATCTGGTGTTCGTACCTGAAACGAAGAAATTGATCGAAGAAAAGAAATACGACGAGGCGTTGGGGCGCTTCGTCTGGTGGTTCGACCATATTCACGAATATGATGCGGCGTTTTCCGGAGTGAAGGGTTCTTTTTTTCTCGCCGATTGGATGAAGTTTGCCAGAGTATATCCGGAAGCCGAAAAGGTCCTGCGGGCCATGCGCGACCACCGGGTGGAACTCTTCAAGTCCGGCAAGGCGCAGTTGACCTACCCGGTCTACAACGCAGACGGAAGCTTGCGGAATTGGAGCAAAAATCCTCCCGCTGAAACGGAATGGGATTTGTTTTTCAGGTCGTGTTCCGGAGATACGGTCTATTTCTCGGACATCACGGGAATCGACCGGGTTCTCGGGGACCGGAAAACGGCTTACGAACTCTTTTTGTATCTGGACCAAAACAATCCGCCCATGGCGAAGGAGGTCTGGACTCAAATGCGCGAAAAAGTCATCGCCGCCGGCAATATGGAACTGGCGCAAAAATACATCCCGGACTTCAAGGCGGAATGGAAGAGCGTTACGGACGGACTTGCGCAAATAGACGCCGCCATCAAGGCGAAGGAGTACAAACTTGCAGTGGAAGCGCGGCTTTGGGGCCTGGTGACCCGGGCGAAGTCGGCCATTTTGGTTTTCCGCTCAAAGCAGGACGCCCCGAGCCAGGCCTTCGCCGATCGATGCCAAGCCGAACTGGACGCCTTCCTGGCGCAGGAGCAAGTCAAACCATACCGCTCGGTAGGCGGCAAAATCTTCT
Source organism: Victivallaceae bacterium (assembly GCA_031555495.1). Classification (GTDB taxonomy): domain Bacteria; phylum Verrucomicrobiota; class Lentisphaeria; order Victivallales; family Victivallaceae; genus JAVBUI01. The sequence goes on from JAVBUI010000178.1 coordinate 3,846, forward strand.
AGTAAGACGACACCGACAAAAGTGTCGTTCCTTGAAAAGACCTTGGATAGAAGTTTTCTCTTCAAGCGACTTGCGGATGAC
>JAVBUI010000010.1:0-2822 GCA_031555495.1 Victivallaceae bacterium
GATCGAAGAAGTCGGCGTCTTCGGCGGGGTCCGGGCGGTCAACGACTCCAAGGCGACCAATCCGCACGCGGTTTCGGCGGCGCTGCGGGCGCTTGCGGAGGATTGCACCGGGTTCCACCTGCTGCTCGGGGGGCTCGACAAGGGGATGGATTTCTCCGAAATCGCCGAATTCTCCCCTCAAATCCGCCGCGCCTACCTCTTCGGCGAATGCCGGGCGAAAATTGCCGCCGCGCTCGAAGGCAAAATCGAGTGCCCCGACTTCGGCGTCGACTTTGAAGCGGCGATCGACGCCGCCTTTGCCGCCGCCCGCTCCGGAGAAACGGTATTGCTGGCCCCCGGCTGCGCCAGCATGGATATGTTCCAAAATTACCAGGAACGCGGAGACCGCTTCGTTGAGCGGATCAGGCTGTTGACATCCAGCCGTTCCTGATGTATATTATATATCGCGCACGCGAATAATTTCCCACTTGGAGGTTTCAATAATGAGCAAAAAAGAGAAGCATCCGGAGACTCCGGAAGAAGCTGTGACCGAAAATTTTGAAGAAAGCACAACCGCAATGGAGCCGGTCGAGAGTGAACTCGACCTGGCCCGCCGCGACCTCGCCGATGCGCGCGAGAAGCTGCTTTACCTTCAGGCCGACTATCAGAATTACCGAAAACGCATGGTAAAAGAGGTCGCCGACGCCCGCGCGCTCGGAGTGGCGTCAACGCTGGAACCGTTTCTGCAAGTCTTCGACTTTCTCGCCATGGCCCGGCAGGCGGCGGAGAAGTCCGACAACATCGACGCGATCAAACAGGGCGTCGTGATGATCATCGGCGAATACACCAAGGCGTTTGACGAACTCGGCGTGATCCGTCCCAAGTCGGTCGGCGCGCCCTTCGACCCGTCGTGGCAGGAAGCGGTGGCCCAGGAGCCGTCGGACAGCGTCCCCGAGGGAACGGTGATCAAAGAATGGAGCAGCGCCTACCGGATCGGCGAACGTTTGCTCCGCCCGGCCAAAGTTGTGGTTTCGGCCGGCAAAGCAAAAGTTGAGGAAGCATAAGAGATCATGGATTACTACGAAATACTCGGCGTAGCCAAAGGCGCGGCGGCCGATGAAATCAAAAAAGCCTACCGCAAACTGGCGGTCAAATACCACCCGGACAAAAATCCGGGCGACAAAGCAGCCGAAGAAAAGTTTAAAGAAGTTTCGCAGGCTTACGAAGTCCTGAGCGACGACAAGAAACGCCGCGACTACGACCAGATCGGTCATCAGGCCTACACCAGTTCCGGAGCGGGCCGTCCCGGCGGAGGCGGCGGAGCGGGCTTCGACCCCTTCGACATCTTCAGCCAGGTCTTCGGCGGAGGCGGCGGGGGCGGGAGCTTCGAGGATCTCTTCGGCGGCGGACGCCGCCGCGATCCCAATGGACCGCAGGAAGGGGCGGACCTCCGCTACGACCTCGAAATCGACTTCGAAGATGCGGTCTACGGAGCCGAAACCAAGCTCACCATCCCGCGCCTCAGCACTTGCGACAGCTGCAAAGGCTCCGGGGCGGAAGCGGGCTCGACCAAGAGCAAATGCGTCCGCTGCGGCGGCTCCGGCAGCGTCACCGCCTCCAATGGCTTCTTCAGCGTCCGGCAGCCCTGCCAGACCTGTCGCGGCCGCGGCGAAATCATCGACAAACCGTGCAAAAAGTGCCGCGGTGAAGGCCGGGTGCGTGTCGAAAAGCAACTCCAGGTCCGGATCCCCCCGGGCGTCGACACCGGTTCGCGGCTGCGGGTCACCGGCGAAGGCGAAAGCGGCCTCCGCGGCGGCCCTCCGGGCGATTTGTACGTCTTCATCCACGTCCGTCCGCACGCGGTGTTCGTCCGCGAGGGAACCGATTTGCTCTGCGAAATGCCGGTCCCGTTCCGGGTGGCGGCGGAGGGAGGCTTGATCGAAGTCCCGACCATCGCCGGTCCGGCCAAGATGAAGATTCCGGAAGGCACCCAGAGCGGCGCCGTGCTGCGGCTCAAGGGCAAAGGCGTTCCGGCGCTTCGCGGCGGCGGGCGCGGCGACCTTCATATCCGGATTCAGGTAGAAGTCCCGGCCGGCCTCAGCGCCGAACAAAAATCGCTGCTGGAGAAATTCGAAAATTCGCTTACGGCGAAAAATTACCCGAAGCGCAACCAGTTCGAAAAAACCGCCGCCAACTTTCTCCGGGAAAACAAATAAACCATGGCCAAACGAACCTCCGACAATCCGGTGCTGGCAAGCAACAAAAAAGCGTACCACGATTATCACATCGTGGAACGCTACGAAGCCGGCATCAAGCTGACCGGAACCGAGGTGAAGAGCTGCCGCGACCGCGCGATCACCATGACCGACGGCTACGTCCGCTTCGCCAACGGCGAAGCGTTTTTGCTCAACGTCCACATCGCCGTTTACGCGCAGGGCAACCGTTACAATCACAAGCCCAAGGAAGAGCGCAAGCTCCTCCTCCACGGCAGCGAAATCCGCAAAATCGCCCAGCAGATCGGCGAAAAAGGCGGAACGGTCGTCCCGCTTTCGTTCTACCTCAAGCAAGGGTTGGTCAAGGTCGAAATCGCCTATTGCCAGGGAAAAACCCACGGCGACAAACGCGATTCGATGCGCCAGAAACAGGATGAAATGGACGCCCGCAGGGCGATGCGGGGTGAAAAACTCTGATCATGAACTTCGACGGCAAAACGGTTTTGATCACCGGCGGCGCGGTCCGCGTCGGCGCAGGCCTGACCCGCGCCTTCGCCGGAGCCGGAGCGCGGGTGTTGATTCACGCGCATCGCTCCAAAGCGGAAGCCGAAGCGCTGGCCGCCTCCCTCC
>JAVBUI010000292.1:0-4267 GCA_031555495.1 Victivallaceae bacterium
CGGACAGTGGTTTTCCGGCGTGTGCGGCGGGCCGGAAGCGCTTGATCCGCAGCTTGCCAAGCTGATCGTCTTCGGGATTTTCTGGATCTGTCTCGACTTCGGGACCACGCTGGCGGGATCTTTGAGTTCGGCGCTGATCAACGACGTGGTGCCGGCGGAGCTGCTGGGGCGCTTTTTCGGTATGTTCCGGGGGATCAGTCTCCTGGCGGGGATGATTTTCAACTTTTTCCTGATGGGCAAGGTTGAGGTGTATTCACTTTATATTTTCGTCGGCGTCGGTCTTTTTTACGGCATCGGCCTCGCCACGATGTGCTGGAAGATCAAGGAAGGCGAATATCCGCCGGTCGATAAGGTGGCCGCTGCGCCCGGAGCCGCGAAGATTTTCGGCCCGATCCTGACCTACTTCCGGCAGTGCTTTTCCTGTGACTACTACCGCTGGCTGATTATCGCGTTGGTGCTCTCGGCGATGGCGGCGGCGCCGTTCAACATGTTTTCGATTTTTTACGCCAAAAAGATCAATATGGACATGGGCCTCTACGGGAGGCTGATCGCCTACACTTATGGTATTTCCTTTGTGCTCAGCTACTTCCTGGGGGCGCTCGCCGACCGGGTTCATCCGCTGCGGGCCTCGCTGGCGGCCCAGATTGCTTACTTCGGCTCGATGCTGCTGGGCTGGTTCATCGTCAAAGACAGCGCCACCTTCGGCGCGGCGCTGATGGTGCACGTGGTCATTTCCGGCTGTTACTTCACGGTTTCGGCTTCGCTCGCGCTGCGTTTGTTCCCGAGGGAGCTTTTCGCGCAGTTCAATTCGGCACAGGCGATGATCCTGGCGATCACCAATGTATTTTTCGGGCCGCTTTTCGGCTGGATTCTCGACCGGCTCAGCCACGATTACCGTTACACCTTCCTTTTCGGGATGGTGATGACGGCGGGGAGCATTTGCTCGCTGTTCTACATCTACCGCCGCTTCCTCGGATACGGCGGGGACAAAAATTACTGCCCGCCCGATCCCGGGAATTGACGGGGAATTTCGTTTCGGGTGCTTGCAAAACGCCTGAAACGGAGTTACATTCCAGTGCAGTAATGATTTCAACACTTGGCCTTGTCGCCGACGACGGCTCCGATAAGAATGGTTCGGAACCAGCAAAACGGGAGAAAAATCTATGGTAAACATCAGCGAACTTCTGGACAACCTCGAAGAGCACATGCTCAAAACCGAAGAGTCACTGCAGAATCACTTCGTCTCGATCCGCACCGGCAAGGCGTCGCCCTCGCTGGTCGAGAACCTCATGGTCGAATATTACGGCACCCCGACCCGGCTCAAGGAGCTGGCCGGAATCACCACGCCGGAGCCCCGTCTGCTGGTCATTCAGCCGTGGGACGCGAGCGCGGTTTCCGCGGTGGAAAAGGCGATTCTCGCCTCCAACGTCGGCATCACTCCGATGAGCGACGGCCGGGTGCTGAAGCTGCCGATTCCCGAGCTCAGCCAGGAGCGCCGCACCGCGCTCGCCAAGCAGGCCAAGGTGCATTGCGAAGAGGCCAAGGTCGCGCTCCGCAACATCCGTCGCGACGGCAACGATACGGTCAAAAAGGCGCATAAGGAAAGTCTCATCACCGAGGACGAATCGAAGCGCCTCACCGACGACATCCAGAAGCTGACCGACCGCTACATCGCCGAGCTCGACAAGAAACTTGCCGGCAAGGAAAAGGAGTTGATGACCGTCTGACGCGTCGTCAAAAACGATGGGCCGCAAAAAAAATCATGCCGTTCCGCACGCCGTTTCCGGCCCGGAACGGCATTTTTCACGATGGCTGTGGTGTATCGGCGCCGTGGCTTTCGCGCTCCGGCTTGCCGTCTCCTTTGAGCTCGCCGCCGCCGACGGCGGGCGCAACAGCGTCGTCATGCCGTCGCCGCTGAGCGACCTGGCTACCTATTTGCGGTTGTCGGGCGAAATCCTCAACGGGACTTACAGCGGCGAATTTTATTACCAGCCTTTTTATTACGCGGTTTTTCTGCCCGCCTTGCGGTTCGTTTTCGGCGGCGGCCCGGGGGTGATTTACACTGCCCAGGCGCTGCTGGGGGCGCTCGCCGCGGTGCTGGCCGGATGGTCGGCGGCGATGCTGTGGGGGAGGCGGGCCGCTTTGATCGCGGCGGCGCTGACGGCGATTTCGACGCCGCTGTTGCTCTATACTCCTTATGCCCAGAATGAAACACTGCAAAGTTTTCTCCTGACGCTGTTGTTTTATCTGGGGCTTCGCGCCTTTCGCCGTCCCGCTTCGCTTTGGTGGGCGCTCGGAACAGGGGGGGCGCTCGGCGTCGCGGTGCTGACGCGCGGCAATGCGCTGCTGTTCCTGCCGGGGTTGGCAATTCTGCTCGGCTGGCAATGCCGCAAACGCGGAGGACGTTGGCTCCGTACCGCGGCGGTCGCTTCGCTGCTGATCGCGGGAACTTACCTGGTGCAACTTCCCTTCATCATTCACAACAGCCGGGTTCGGGGCACGCTCACCGGCCCCTCGACCGCCGCCGATGCGGTGCTGGCGCTGGGCAACACCCCCGAAGCTCCGGCGGGAGGGCGCAATCCGGGGCTCCCGGCGGGGCCGATGGAGTATCCGGCCGCGTATTCCGACTTCATGGCGCGCGCGGCGGAGGGCCGCCCGGTTTCCCGGCAGATGCTCGATTTCATGAAGCGCGAACCGGGGGCTTTTTTCGAGCTCCAGTTCCGGAAACTCCTGCTGTTCTGGGATTACCGCGAAATTCCGAACAACGTTTCGCTTTACGGCGAAGGCAAAAGCAGCACGATTCTGCAAACGCTGCTCCCGGGGCGGAGCGCGATTCTGCTGCCGCTGGCGTTGGCGGGACTGTTTTACCTCGCGAGGCGGGCGTGGCGGCGGCGTTCGGCGCCGTGGGCGCTGCTGTATTATATGGTGCTTGCTTACTGGGGCGCGACCGCGCTTTTCTATATTCTTTCGCGGTTCCGGGCCCCGATCCTGCCGCTTTTGATGATTTTTGCGGGCGTTTTTGTCGACCGGGCCTGGCGGGCGTACCGCCGCGGCGGGCGCGAGGCGCTCTACCGGGGGCCGGTTCCGGCGTTGCTCGCGGCGATCGTGATCGTGATTCCGGGCTACGACTTCTACCGGGAGCACTGCGAAGGGCGGATTCAGCGCCTGGTGCGTCCGGCGGGGATCGTTTATCCGTTGATTTCAGGAGAAACACTGCATCTCGACCACGGTCCCTTCACCTTCGGCGAATGGGACGGTGTTGCGCTCAAGCCGGGCTCGACGGCGCGGAAAGTCTTCGGCGGAGTCAAAGGCGCCGCGGCGGGCAAAGTGGAATTTTCCTTCGCCGCCGCGCCCGGCTCTCGGTTCGCGGGAACGGTCAACGGCAAACCTTTTGAATTCACCGCCGCCGGGCAGGGGATCGAAAAACTCACGCTTGAGTTGCCGCTCACGTCCGACGGCGCGGCGGATCTCGCGGTCGAACGGGCCGAGGGCGATATTTCGCTTCTCTTCGACCGCCAGCGCGCCTACGGCCGCTCGCTCTTCGACGGCTCGCCATTGCCCGGCGAATGGGTGGCGCGCTTCATCTGCCGCTGATTTTTCCAGTGATTCACGTTGAAAATACGCATGACGAATGCTATATTATACATTCGAGGTGCTACTATCATGGAAAACGAACCGTCACAACTTCTGGTATTTCCGCAGGATTTCCGCTTCGGCGCGACCGAAGCGGACGCGCTGGCGCTTGACTGCGGCCGGAAGCTCTTCGACGTCAATTTGCGCTACGAATGCTCGGGCACGCTTTCGCCCGGCAAAGACAATGCGATATTGATTCTCCACGCCCTCTCCGGCGATGCCCACGTCTGCGGGCGCTACCACCACGACGACCGCAAGGCCGGCTGGTGGGACGACATGGTCGGCCCCGGAAAGCCGATCGACACCGACCGTTATTTTGTGATCTGCACCAACGTGATCGGCGGCTGTTCCGGTTCGACCGGCCCGCGCTCGATCAATCCGGCGACCGGCAAACGTTACAACCTTGAATTTCCGGTCATCACCATCCGCGACATGGTCCGGGCGCAGAAAAAATTGCTCGACCACCTCGGTATCCCCCGGCTGCTGGCCGCGGTCGGCGGCTCGATGGGCGGGATGCAGGCGCTCGAATGGGCGATCTGTTATCCGGGTTTCGTGCAGAGCGTGCTTCCGATCGCCACGACTTCGCAGCTTTCAAGCCAGAGCATCGCCTTTGACTGGGTCGGCCGCGAGGCGA
>JAVBUI010000006.1:0-2903 GCA_031555495.1 Victivallaceae bacterium
CGGCACGCCCAAAAACATCATCTTCATCATCGGCGACGGCATGGGCCAGGGCTCGGTGAAATACGCGAGTCTTTACGCCCACGGCGAACCGCAGAAGCTGGTGATGGACCAGCTCCCCGTCCAGGGCATGGCGACCACCCATTCGCTCCAGGAGGTGACCGACTCGGCGGCGAGCGGCACCGCGCTCTCGAGCGGATACAAAACCAACAACGGCTTCGTCGGCATGGATTCCGCCAAAACCCCCTTCCGCTCGATCGCCGAAGAGGCGCGCGACGCGGGCAAGAGCATCGGCATCATCACCACCGACGGCTTGCACGGCGCGACGCCGTCGGCCTTCTACGCCCACGTCCCGAGCCGCGGCATGGGTCCTGAAATTGCGGTATTCGCGCTCAAATCAAAATTCGACATCCTGATCGGCACCGGCCTTCCCGAACCGTCGAAAAGCGACCTCAAACTGGCCGACGCATTCACCGCCAAAGGCTATTTGAAGGTGGACAACCTCGAATCCTTCCAGAAGGCGGACAAGCTCCCCGTCTACGGTTTCGTCGCCGGTTACAAAGACACCCGACTTCTGGCTGCAATGGGCAAAGAAGCGTTCCGCTTGCTCTCAAAGAATCCCAATGGGTTCTTCGTCATGATCGAGGGGAGCTTCCCCGACGGCGGCGGCCACGGCAACAATCCCGATAACAGCCTGAATGGCGTCCTGATGAACGATTTTCTGGTGGAAGAAGCACTGAAATTCGCCTCATCCCGGAGCGACACTTTGATCGTGGTGACGGCGGACCACGAAACCGGCGGCCTCCATTGCACCGCCAACCCGGCGGAGCCGAAGCGGCCGCATATCTATTACACCACCAAGAGCCACACCGCCGCCCCGGTCAACGTCTTCGCCTACGGCCCCGGCTCGAACAACTTCGCCGGCGTACTCGACAACACCGACATCCCGAAACGGATGGCGAAACTCTGGAGCCTCCCGCTCGGCAGGGATTACAAAGAGTAACGGCTCTATGACGCAAAGGCCGCCTCTCCCCGGGGCGGCTTTTTCCCTGCCGTTTTTCCCGTTGCGCTCCCTTTCCATAACAGTCTGCCCCCCCAGGATGATCATGTCGAAACTTGAAAAAATCAAGAAGATATGATACAGTATATAAAATGATATACACCGATTTTTTCACGCAAACAGTGCCTCCGGAACCGATTTGCAAAATATCGGCAACAAAATTATTGAAAGCAATCATGAAAAAGTACTACCCGAGCGCCGGATACCCCTGTTAGGTGTGCCGACAATAACGTCGGCACCTTAATAGAGAGGTGTCCAAGAGTGAGTAATCAAAACAACATTCTCCGATTCCGCAATCTGCTCAACAGACGGGACTGGTTTTTGTTCCGTGCTTACAGTGCGTCGGCGCAAGATCGCGCATCTTATGCGGATCGTGAGCTTGCACCGTATGTCAGGAGAAAACGAAAAAAAGAGTTTTGCAAATATGAGGGCGATCTGTATGATCGTCTGGAAACCCAAAAGTCCTGGAAATGGCTCTACATAACCCGCGCCCAGTACAATCATCTGGATCCATTCGACCGCAAAGTAATGGAGATCCGGGGACTCCGCACCATGGAACTCGCCCGGAATTATGTTCTGAAAATCGTTTCCGGCAAAGTCTGGGTCTCTCTCCGGCGGCTGGAAGAGCTGGATTGCGGAATCGAAGCAATGAATGATTTTCGCTATTCCGGTGAAACTTTCCCGACTCTTGCGCGACAGCTCTATGAAGAGGGTATTTTTGAGGGAAAATTCAGGAACGGAACCCTCATTGCGGTCCGCCGGGATGGATCGCAAGCCGGGCCCACAACCGCTGACCCGATTCAGCGTCCGGCCCGGAAGTAGACATTGCCGGAGACCGCACCGAGGAGGCTGAAGCGGAAAACAGCAGCGATTGAAGCCAGTCTCCTCCGTTCCGGAATGGACGGCGCTTTATTTCGTCGATTTTCATTCCGACCGGTGCCCTGCGGAGGCTTCGGTGCGGAAGCCAAATCCGACTTCCCCCGGCAGAATTTTGCTCATATCGGGATCAACCTTCTGACCGGGAACCTTGGTGTACTTCATGAAACAGCGGCTCACGCCGTCTTTGCTCAAAGCCGCCGGACTCGGGTCGACGGCGTAATCCTCGATGTTTTCATTGCCCTGCCGCCACGGACTGCAGGAACCGGAGCTTCTGCCAAGCATATAATGCAGGGTATAAAGAAATTTTTTATCCTCCGGCGATGTATCAAAATAAACGGCTATCCGATCGACCGGAAAGGCCGTCCAGCCGTTGAGACTCTGATACGAATGCGGCCTGCCGTCCGGCATCGCTTGCACGTCCGGAACAGCGCCGGGGGTGGCGAAAGAAAAAAACAGGATCGAATTGTCTCCCTGCCGATGCGGCAACTCGAGCCAGACCATCCCCTTTCTCGCGCGCAATCTCATTTCCGCATCCGAAACCCGAACAGGTTTGGAAAACTCCGGCGTCCTGCTCTTCTCGCCATCCCGCCAGAGATAAATTACAATCGAAGTCACCGCCAGCGCGAGGACAGACAGCAGCCCAATCAACATTTTTCCGCGTTTTGCCATAGCCCGTCTCCCGTTGAAAATTCGTAGAAAGACGTTATACCATAACCTCTCCGCGGGAAAATGCAACCTCTCAATCCTTCAGCGGCAGCCGGAAACCGGCGAGGACGCCCTTCTCCGTTCCAACGCTCAACATAACGCCGTCCGACGCCAGCAAGGTGGGACGACCGGTAACTTTCGCACAAGCGGCGATGGTTCCCTTTTTGTCGATCAGGTAAATTGTGCCGTCCGTGCAAGCGGTTGCCAAACGATCGCCGTTTTTGCCGGGGACGACAGTCAACAGCAGTGGATTCTCCGGCAA
>JAVBUI010000197.1:0-7192 GCA_031555495.1 Victivallaceae bacterium
CCGCCTCACACTCCGCCAAAGGCTCCTCGCCTTTGGAATCCCGCCAGGGCCTCACGGCCCTGGACCCGTCGCTCTGCGCTGGTGCGCTCCGCTCCCTACCTGGTCTGCGGCACGCCCACGCTCGCCATCACCACCGCCAGCGGGACGTTGTGTGTTTCCGCCGCTTTTTGGCAGTCCTCGAATTCCGGGGTGCGGCGGATGACTTCATCACCAAGCTTTCCCACCTTCACCCGGATTTTGCCGTAAGGGGTTTCCACTTCCACGAAATGCCGCGCGAGCACCCGTCGCCGCATCGTCGATTCGCGGACCCCGAAGGTCGTCGTATGCCGGAATATCAGCTCGGCCATCATTTCCCGTTCGGCGGGACGGCAAAGCACGCTCAAACGGACGCCCGGACGCTGTTTCTTCATCATCACCGCTTCCGTAGTCACGTCCAGCGCGCCCCGTTCCATCAGCAGACGGCAGGCCGCGCCAAGGACTTCTCCGGTCGCATCGTCGATTTCACACTCGAGGCGGCAGACTTCATCGCTTTCGATTCCCGCCGCCGCACCGCTTTCATAAAGCATTGCCCTCAAAAGATTCGGCGTATGCCGCAGCGTCCGCTTGCCGAATGAGTTCACCACCGCCCGGATCGCCGCTCCGGCCGGGATTTCGCCCTTGGGCCACGACGCCAGCAGCGCCGCGCCGGTGGGGGTCAGGAGTTCAAAGGGTTCGATCGACGGCGCGGTTTTGAGTCCGGAACGACGCAAAACCTCCGCCGTCGCCGGAGCCGGAATCGGCAGAATTCCATGCTCGCAGCGCAGCGTCCCCGTCCCGGTCGGCAGCGGTGAAAGCGAAACGCCGTCGATGCCGAGTTCGTGAAACGCCAGTGCGCATCCCACAATGTCGACGATCGAATCGGCGGCCCCGACTTCGTGAAATCCAACCTCTTCCGCGGAAACGCCGTGAACATGCCCCTCCGCCTCGGCCAGCAGCGCGAAGGTTGCGACTGCGCTCACTTTCGCCGCGTCCGGCAGTGGAGCCGCGTCGATCATCGAGCGGATGTCGGCAAAGGTCCGGTGATGGTGGCCGTGCTCCTCATGATCGTGGTCATGCCCATGCCCGTGGTCGTGGAGGTCGACTCCGGCGCGGATGCCGGCAATGCCGTGGCTGGTCAGTTCTTCAAGCGTCAGGTGGAAATGATCCGGAAGAACGAGCCTGAGCGACTCTTCCAGTTTTTCGCGATCCGCTCCGAGGCCGATCAGGACTCCGAGCAGCATGTCGCCGGAAGCGCCGCCCAAACTATCCAAACGCAATATTTTCATCTTCAATCCCTGGTGATCGAGTTTAATTCATCTTCGATTTTCTTGCGCCACTCTTCGATGCCGTCGTTGTCGAGGCCGGCCGGGACTTCGACGCCGTTGCCGATCAAGACCGTCAATGTCGCGCCCGGTTTCGGGATCTGGAAGGCATCCCAGCTCTTGAGCGACCAGTATTTCGAGGCGTTGATGCTGATCGGGACCACCCGCGCCCCCTGCAATGCGGCCAGCAGCACGGGCCCCGGTTTCAAGCGGTATTTGGGGCCTCTCGGGCCGTCGGAGGTAAAGACCACGTTGCAGCCGTCCTTGACCATCTCCACCGCTTCACGCAGCGCGTGGGCCCCTTTGCGCGAGGAAGAACCGCGAAGGCTCCCGACGCCGAATTGGCGAATCAAGTCGGAGATGTATTGCCCGTCGCGCGAGGCGCTGACCACGCCGTAGGTCTTGCGCCGGATTTCGGGCGGAAAAACGGCGGCGAAAAATAACAGCCGGTTGTGCCAGGTTACGCCGATGCCGCCTTGTTTTACCAATCCTTCCGGGTCGATGATTTCGACCCGGTAGCAGCATTTGACCATCAGCATCATGATCCGGGCGGGGAGCCAGTAGATCCAGTCCGGCAGTTTTTTGATCGAGCGGAATTTTTGCTTCAGAAAGCCCATTGGCGTCCTCATCGGGTTGCGGTATTGTTCAAATGTCCGCCGTGACTTCGTCCCAGCGCACCCGGTCGGGATTGATCCGGACGTCGCCGCAGTCGAAGCGCCGGCAGACGCCGTCGGCGGTCCGGAGGAGCATCGCGCCGTCTCCGGCGATGGAAGTGAAGATGCCGGTGATTGCGTTTCCCTTGAAATCAACGACTTCCAGCTCCTGACCCAGCAGTTTGTTCGCCGCTTTCCAGCGTTCGAAGAGTTCCGCCGGGCGTTCCGATTGCGCAATATAGCACCGGCCCAGCGACTTTGCCAGTACGGCAAGCACTTTTGCGAGTTCAAATTCCCGTCCCGCCGCCAGTCGGAGCGAGGTGGCGCTCCGGCCGAGCCCGGCCAGTTGTTCGCGGCTCATATTGACATTGAGCCCGAGTCCGGCGACCAATCCGGAGACCCGCCCGCCTTCAATGGTTGTGCTTTCGCAGAGGATGCCGGCAATTTTGGCGTCTCCAAGGTAAACGTCGTTGGGCCATTTGAGGAAGGGCCTGAGCTCCGGCGCGAGCTCGCGGATGGTTTCCAGCGCCGCCAGTCCGAGCGCCGCGCCGCAGAGCACCGGGCTCGAGACCTGTTTGGCGACCAGCGAAACATACCAGTTGACGTTGGCGGGGGATTCCCATTTACGCCCGAGGCGGCCGCGGCCCGCGCTCTGAAAGGTGCTCGCCACCAGCGTGCCGTCGGCGAGTTCGCCGAACCGGTTTTTGGCGTAAGTGTTGGTAGAATCTACCGAATCGAGCTCGAGAATCGTGATTCCCATCCAGAAATCTCCGGCGGAAGCGGGACGTCAGTTGCGCATCGAACTGCCGTAGGGGTTGTTTTCCCACTGGGCGGGGCGGTTCTGCGGCAGCGGGCTGATGCCCCGCCGCTCCTGTTCCGAACAACCGCCGAGAAGGGCCGAAAAAAGCAAAAACGCCGCCGCAAGGGAGGCGCTTTTGACGATGACTGAAACGAAATTCCGTTTCATTATTTGCCGGGCAGGATTCCGTAATCGTTCATCTCGAGGACCTGGAACGCCACTGCGGCGGCGACGAAGACGAACGTGATTACGAACATGACGGTGTAAAATTTGGAGTTGAACATGACTCGGTTCCTCCCGTCCGGTTATTTGGCCGCAGGATTGGCGACTTCGAAGAAGACGGTGTCGCCGACCTGGATTTTCTGTTCCGGAGCGGTTTCGGCGGTCTCGGCGATCGAGCAGTCTCCGTCGACGGTGGTCAGCTTGATCTTGCCGATGTACTGGACAGTGGCCGAATCCATGTTGCGGGCGACGACCAGCGTCAGGCCGGGAGCGAGCTCGGGATTGACGTCGATGGTCTTGTTGCCGAGCGGCTGTTCGATGATGGTGTTCTTGCCGACGTCGAGCGCGATGAAGCCGAACTTGGTGTTGACTTCCACCACCTTGCCGCGCATCTGGGCGCGGCACTCGGCCGAACCGTTGGCCCACGGCTTGAAGACGACCGCGGGATCGAGGCCGAGCGCCTTGCGGTACTGGCTGATTTCGGCGTCTTTGCCGGAGATGGTGCTGTTGAGGGTCGAAATCTGGCCGTCGCGCGATTTGACCTGATTCTGGCTCTGGGCGAGCTGGCGTTTCAGGTCTTCGATGTTGCTGAGCGCGTCGTTGTATTTCTGCTTGAGTTCGCGGACCGAGTTGGCGATTTTGGTGAGCGAGTCGGCGTAAGCGCTTTCGTCGAGGTTCGGGCTGGCGGCGCCGGTGACGGTGGCGATGGCGCGCAGGTTGCTCTGGTAAGCGGCGAACTGGGCGCGGATCGACTCGATCTTGGCGTCAAAGGCGCGGAAGGCGCCGTCGGCCTTGTCGGAAGCAAGGTCGGCCGCTTTCAGCGTGACGCCGATCTTGCCGGCCGAGGAGATCACGCCGGCAATCATTTTGTCGCGGCGGTTCTTGAAGTCGGAGATCGCGCCCAGCGTGTCGTTGGCGCTGGCGTTGTAGCTGGAAATGGCGCGGTAGATTTCGGCCGACGGCAGATTGTTCATGTCGACGATCTGGCCGGCGCGGCGAAGGGCGTCGGCGAGCGCGTTGCGTTCGGTGATCAGCGTGGCGGCCTGCTGCTGGAGTTTGGCCAGCAACGGATCGATCTTGTCGAAGTTGGCATGGGCGAGAGCTTCGGCGGAAAGTTCATTGGCAACCTGGGTTCCACTGCCTTTGTCCAGTTCGGCGGCGGTCTTGTTGACCACCGTCGCCATCTTGTTCCAGCCTTCCAGCATCTGGCTCCGTTTCGCGAAGAGCATGTACGACGCGACGGCGCTGACCCCGGCCAAGAGAAGGATAAGGGCACACAAAATTACGTTCAAAATTTTCATCAGACGAACTCTCCCAACAAACCCATGGTTGATATGATAAAAAACATAGCTCACACTAAAGCGACGCTTCAACTGTAGCATTGTCTTTTTGAATTGTCAAATCGGAAAAAACCGGGAAATGCTTTTTTTTAGTGATTTTCTCGATATGTTTCGAAAGAACAATCTTAAAGTACGGTTTTTACTCCCGGTATTTCTGCCAATGCTTTCGGCAATTCATCGAATGTCCGGCGCGAATCGAGCCTGACCGGCGCGATCAGCGTCCGGTATTTGCCGGACGACGACCGGAGCCCTTCCGACAATCCGGGGCGCATGCCGAAGCGCTCGAACGTTTCCAGAATCTTCCCCCGGCACTCCCCGTCTTCGGCGACGGCGATGATCCGGAATGTCCAGTCGACCGGGAATTCGAGCTCTTTGGGCGTATCCATTACTTGTTCTCCTGCCAATAGGGCGACATCCGGCGGAGCGTGTCGACGATGCCCGGAAGCACCTCGATCACCTTGTCGACGTCGCCGCCGGTGTTGAACTTGGAAAAACTGAAACGGATCGTGCCGTGGGCAAACGTATAAGGAATCCCCATCGCCCGCAGCACGTGCGACGGCTCGAGGCTTCCCGTGGTGCAGGCGCTGCCCGAAGAGGCGCAGATGCCGTGAAGGTTCAGCAGCGAAAGAATCGCCTCGCCCTCGATCCCTTCAAAGCTGATCGAAGCGGTATTGGGCAGCCGTGCCGCCGGGTCGCCGTTGAGCTGGGCGTGGGGAATGCGTTCGACCAGCGTTTGCTCCAGGCGGTTGCGGAGCTTTGAAAGTTCCGCCGCTTCGCTCTCAAGACCGAGCCTGGCTAATTCGCACGCTTTGCCGAGGCCGATGATGCCGGGGGCGTTTTCGGTGCCGCCCCGGCGGCCGCGCTCCTGGTGTCCGCCGATGATGAACGGCTTGAAACGAACGCCGCGGCGGACGAAGAGGACGCCGATCCCCTTGGGACCATGGAGTTTATGGCCGGAGAGAGAAAGCATGTCAATCTCCGAATCGTCGAGCTTGACCGGCACTTTGCCGACCGACTGGACGGCGTCGGTGTGGAAGAGCGCCCCGGCGCGGTGCGCCATTTTGGCAAGCTCCTCGACCGGATAAAGGCTGCCGATTTCGTTGTTGGCCCACATTACTGAAAGCAGCGCCGTATTGCCGTCGAGCGCGGCGGCGGCGAAGTCGAGGTCGAGCCGCCCCTGGCGGTCGACCGGGATCAGCACGACTTCGAAACCGCGCCGTTCGTAATCGCGGAGCGTCGAAAGCACCGCGGGGTGTTCTACCCGGGTGCTGATGATTTTTTTGCGGTCGGCGCGGGCGCTGACGGCGGCGGCGATGGCGGCGTTGTCGGACTCGGTGCCGCCGGAAGTGAAGATGATTTCAGTGGCGCAGCCGTCCTTGTCGCGGAAGGAGGCGCCGAGCAATTCGGCCACCTGGCGCCTGGCGTCTTCGATTTCGCGCATGACGCTGCCGCCGAAGGAGTGGATGCTCGAAGCGTTGCCGTAGCGTTCGCTGAAAAAGGGAAGCATCGCTTCGAGCACCGCCGGGTCGACCCGGGTGGTCGCGTTGTTATCGAGGTAAATTGTTTGCATGTTAATCGGTTCCCGTTTTGGACTGTCCGATAAATATACAGCATTTCGGGTGTTTTTTCAAAAAGAAATTTGCTCCCGGCGCGCTTTTCTGCTATATTACTTTAAAATAGGCCCGTATAACATAGGTAAATTACCGATATGGAACGAATTTATACCGTAAAATTGCGCAACGGCTCCACCTATCAGGCGCGCGGCGACGAGGCGCTCGAACTCAAAGTGCATGACGATTGCGTCATCCGCAAGGAGTTCTATTTCGACTTCGGCGCCGTGGTCCGGATCGGCGTCCCGCTCGAGCCCGGCAAAGGCGGCGAAATGCCGCAGATCCAGCGCCGTCCGACCGAAGCCGACAACGACGCGGCGGTCGAAAACGAAAACCGCGCCCGCAACGCGATGAAGACCGCGCAGCAGATGGTCGAGCACCTGTCTTTGCCGATGAAGCTCCTCAATGCGTATTATTCGCTTGACGTGAAGCTTTTGACAATTCAGTTCACCGCCGAGGGGCGGGTCGATTTCCGGGAATTGGTCAAAGAGCTTTCGCGGGTGCTCAACATCCGCATCGAGCTGCGCCAGATCGGCGTGCGCGACGAAAGCGCGATCCACGGCGGAATTTCGGTCTGCGGGCAGGTGCTCTGCTGCTGCCGGTTCCTCAATGAGTTCAATTCGATCAACGTCCGGATGGCCAAGGATCAGGACCTGTCGCTGACTCCGGCGACGATTTCGGGCGTCTGCGGACGCTTGAAGTGCTGTCTCAAATACGAGCACGAGGGCTATCTCGAGCTGGAAAAGACGATGCCGCGCCGTGGCGACTTCTGCGAATCCCCGGACGGCCGGGGCCGGGTGGTCGACCGCAACCTCCTGACCCAGGAGGTGACGTTGAGCCTCGAAAGCGGCAATCTTGGGCGTTTTCCGCGCGCCGAAGTCAAAATCCTGCCCCCGGACAAGAGCCGCCTCGCGCCCCGCAAACCG
Organism: Victivallaceae bacterium; assembly: GCA_031555495.1. GTDB lineage: Bacteria > Verrucomicrobiota > Lentisphaeria > Victivallales > Victivallaceae > JAVBUI01. The sequence continues at coordinate 6,891 of JAVBUI010000197.1, forward strand.
CAGGAACGGCGCGAGCGCGAAGGCCGCGAAAACCGCGAAAATCGCGAAAATCGCGAGGGCGGCAGCAACAATAATGAGGGCGGCGGCAACCGTCCGCCGCGCGACCGCGAACGCCGGAACCGCAATGGCGGCGGCAATCGTGAAGGCCGCGAGAGCCGCGAAGGCGGCAACAATCGCGAGAACCGCGGCGGCGGCGACGGCGGCAACAATCGGGACGGCGCGGAATGATTGACAAGCTGCCGCGACCTTCCCGATCAGGTCCTGCTCTGCGGCGACGATCTGGCGGCGTTGTCCGCGCTCGA
>JAVBUI010000191.1:0-5111 GCA_031555495.1 Victivallaceae bacterium
ATGCCGGTGCTTTTCGTCAACGGGCCCAACGACCGCTTTTACCTGCTCGATGCGTGGCAGAGCTCGACCGAGCTCCCCGGAGGCAAGGTTTTCCGCTCGCTGCCCTTTCCCTTCGGACACAGCCACATGGCCGGGCGGCGCGACGAAGTCGCCGCCTTTGCCGATGCGGTTTTCAGCAAAAAGCCGCTGCCGCCGGAAGTTAAATTGGACGTCAAGGGCAAGCTCGCCCGCGTCACCTTTGCCCCCGCCGGCGGAATCGTGCGCGCCGAATTGATCTACACCGCCGACGAGGGCGACGCGGCGGAACGCAAATACACCGCGCTCCCGGCCCGGTTCAACACCGGCATTGCCGAAGCAGTCCTTCCGGAGAACTTCCGTTGCGGTTACTTCAATCTGACGGACAAAGAAAACCGCATCTGGAGCAGTCCCGTTTTCCGTTCCGCTGAATAGCGCGTTTCCGGTTGCATTGGCGGCCTTGCCGTGTTACAGTATGCAAAACTGGTTTAGGCATTGAAGCGCAAAGGGCGGAAATGAGTCTGAGTACACTATTGCTTGCAATCACGGCGTTTAACAGTGACAGTGCGAGAGAGATGGCGGCGGACGAGCGGGAATTTCGCGAGCAGCAGCAGGAAATCAAACATCTTCTTTACGAGCTCTGCCGACAATTGGCAATGCCGATGGAAGAGGAAGACGCGCCGAAGGAGCTGAAGCGGATCCAGGGGTTGCTGCGGAAGATACCGCCGAAAAATTTCTTCGATTTTGAATCGAAGGACAAATATTATCAGGCTCTCCGGTTGATTGAAGAAAAACTCTGCTCATTCGCCGAATCCGAGCTTGACGCGATCGCCGGGAAAACAGCCCGCCCGGAACTCCTGACCCGTCCGGAAAAGCGTGAATTGTGGCGTCGCCTGGCCATTTTCGAGCCGCCGGAGTGCGGCGAACCGGAAACAGTCGGGAAGGGGAAGATGCTTGCAGAGAAGCAAACACAGCTTTGGGGCCGTTTTGTGTCGTGCATGAAGGCTGAGGATCCGGAGTATCCGCTTTATTTTGAACTGGTCATGAAGTTCCGGAAATATGGTGCAAAGGCTTCGCCGCGCCAAATGGATCTCCTGGTCTATTGCCGTTGCCTTGAGACGCTGGAGCAATACGATGAATTCCGGCGCTCTTACCCGGATTTTGAGGCGGATGCCGAAGATGATTTTGCCGCGGACGCCGCGAAAATCGACAAATTTTTGTCGGATCAGCGGAATCGGGCCCTGATGGGAAAGCACCTTTTCCGAATGTTCGAAAAAGACGGGAACATTCCGGAGGAGCTCTGTGGAGAGCTTTCGATCGCGGAAAAACAACTTGGTCTTTGGCATGGCCACAGCATCCGGCACTGCAAAACATTACTGAGGCTGCCGGGGTATCCTGAAATGAAAGACGGGGAACGCGACCTTTTTTTGAATGCAGCAAAGCGATTGGCAAAGCAAAGCGGAGATCCCGGAAAAAATGCGCTGGCCGAAGAATTGCGGCAACATTACAAACCTTCGCCTCTGAAAACATCTCCGCTCCCGAAGCCGCCGCCGTCTATTCTTCCATCTCGACAGGGCGAAAGTGCTTCCTCTGCCAAGCCGCCGCCGGAGTTGATATCGTCGAAAACACCCGCGGAGCGGAATCGCGCGTTGATTTCTAAATACCTTTTTCTGATGACGCAGCAGCATGGAGAAGTTCCGGAATCTTTGCAGCGGTCGCTTCGTGCTCATGCAAAGTGCCTTGGAGTCGGCAAGATATGCGATGGTGACAATTTACGAGCTCTTGCGGCATTGCCCGGTTATCCGGAATTTTCGAACGGTTTGCGGCTGCGGCATTTCATGAGCAGCCTTTGCGCCCTGCTCGACAAATCCGATCCCTCCAAGCGGGCAATCCTTGAGGAACTCAGGTCGCATTATTGCCGGACCTTGCAGCGCGCGTCCGGGCCCGGCTTGGAAGAGCTGCGGCCGAAGAGCCGGACGATTGCCATGCTGCTGGCTTTGTGCCTGCCGGGTATTCAGGAATTTTATTTGCGGAAAAGCGGACTTGGGGTGCTGCTGCTGTGCATAACCGTTCTTTCATTCGGGCTGCTGCTGCCGCTGATCGGCTTTGTTTCCGTCTGGCGTACGTTTTTCCGCATCAGGGACGGCCGGGGAATCCCATTGCAGCTCGGGGAGCATATGATCGTAAACGGACTGCTGTTGATCATCGGCTCGATCTGGTTTGTAATCTGGATAATAATGGTCGGCTTTGTTGTTCCGTTCAAGCACCATCCTTGAGATTCGAAATCGGATTTTCGTCCGGATTTCTCTTGACGCGGGGCGTTTGCAATGATATTATATCATAATACACACTCAAACGCTCAGGATGGATTATGAAGATACCCGGTTATCAGGTGATTTTCAACGATTATGAGGCGCGGATTCGCGACCGCCGTCTGCTGCCCGGGGCTCGTCTTCCTTCCGAAAGCGAACTTTGCCGCGAGTACGATGTCAGCCGCATTACGGTCAGGAAGGCGCTCGAAATGCTCGAAGAGCGGAATCTGATCCAGCGCCGACCGGGCGTCGGGAGCTTTGTCATCGAGTCGTATGGTCCCGATTTCCAGCCGAAGCGCCCGTTGGTCCGGCTGGGCGTCGAACTTTTTTCCCTCGTGGGCGGGCTTGCCTCCGCCAATTATTACGGGCCGATTCAGGATTCCATCCACGAGGCCGCGCGGCAGCTGGATTGCCGGATCGAGATGCTGCCAAAAGCCGAATTGCTTCACTCCAATACCGGGCTTGACGGACGGATTTTCTATACCTTTGAGCCGGGTGAACCGGAGGCGATGGCTCAATTGGGCGAAAGCGCCGGAACTCCGACTGTTCTGATCAACCGGATCGTATCCCACCCGGACATCGGCTATGTAACCGTCGATCACCGGGATACGGTGAAGCGGATCGTCGAACGGCTGCTGCGCAACGGCGCGAAGAACGTCGCTTTGATTGGCGGTTATTCCCGGCCGGATGTTTATTCCGCATTTTTCCGTACCCAGGGCTGGCGCGATGCTTATCTGGCGGTCCGGGGAGAAGTCCCCGAGGAGCTTTATTGCGATTTTCTGGAGATGAACCGGGGTTTTGCCGAGGTGACGAGGCTTTTTGCACGGCGCGATTTCGACGTTGTTTTCGTCGCCGGAGGCAGTGGACTGCCGATGACGCTCGCCGCCATCGCCAAGGCGGGATTGTCGGTGCCCGAGGATATCAGCATCATCTGTTTCGACAACGTTGAAACAAGCTTTCTTCACATGCAGATCCCGATTTCCTTTATCCGGATGCCCCTCGAGCAGATGTGTTTTCTCGCAACCGGTCACCTGGTACGGACGGCACGCGGCGAAATCTCCGAAGTCCTGCGGAAAATCCTCCCGGCTTCGCTGATCGCCACCGACTGCCGGTTTATTTTCTGACGCTGTTGTCCGCAATCTCTTCTTTTTTTTATTTTTCTTCGATCTGGTCTTGACATTTATTTTTTTTATTCTATAATATAACAAGGCATGATAACATGTCATATTGTGATTCGCAAGCCATCAACCCGGAGGAAAATGATGAAAAGAGATTCCTTTACCCTGATTGAATTGCTGGTTGTCATCGCAATTATCGCGATCCTTGCCGCCATGCTGCTGCCTGCGCTGAACAAGGCCCGGAGCGCCGCCAAAAAAACGGCTTGTGTCAATATCGAAAAACAGATCGGGCTCAGCGCCCAGCTTTATGCGCAGGATTACGACGGCCTTGTGCTGCCGGGAGTCTGGAGTGCGAACTGGTATGATTCCCTGGGGCCTTATCTGAACCTCTGCAAGCGGCTCAACCGCTCTGCGAATATCATCGTTCCCGCAGTGCCGTTATGTCCCGGCGCGACCGGCGAGCATGGGGCCTTCTGGCGGTATGAAACCAACAAAGGGCCATGGTCCACTGAATATGCTGACAGTTATTTCCGGCACTGCGGCGGATATACCTATACCAACCGCTTCGGATACTGGACGGGCGGAACCGGCGTCGTGCGCCATCCTCTGGTCAAATATGGCCTGATCAGGCGTCCCGCCATCAAAATCCAGCTTGCCGACGGCTATTACAGCACGACCTGGTTTGACAGCGTGACCGCCTGGGGGCAGAGTACGCTTCCAGACGTCTCCTTCAACCGGCATGACGGCGGCAAAGCTTCCAACGTTCTCTTCATCGACGGACATGTCGGCTCGGTCCCGCGCATCACTACGCTGACGCAGGAAGATTGGCTCGCCTGGTTCACGCCGAAGGAACAAATTTAATTTCCATACAATATCGGAGGGGGCGGATGCGTCTTCCTGATGATAAAGCATGAAATGAGGATCTATGAGATTGATTGTCAAAATGATGCTGCTGTGCATCGCCGCCTCGAGTCCGGCCGTTTTCGGCGTGGAGAAGCTGGGGCTCGACCGGGCGCCCTTACCGCAGGTGGAGTTGCCTTATGCGCCGGAGGAGGAGGAGACGGTGGAAGTGAATCCTCCCGCTTTCATCTTTCTGCCGCCGCTTGATTTCGCTCCCGGGAAATACCGTTATCAACTGGAATACAGCCGCGATTCCGCTTTCAAGGACGCTTCGACGGTCAGGATTTCCGGGTTGACCGGACATCTTTTTGTGCCGAAGCAAATTCTTGAACCCGGCGTCTGGCACTGGCGGAGCGGGGTGATGGGGGATGAAAAGATTGTATGGACCAAGTCCAGGCGTTTTACCGTACCCGCCGGGGCCCGGCTTGCGCCTTTGCCCGACCTTGACGCCGCGATCAAGGCGATTCCGGCGGTCCGGCCGCGGCTTTTCATCACTTCCGCCGAGCTTCCGGATATCCGCCGCCGCGCCGCAGCCGGGGAGTTTGACCGGATACTTCAAGCGCTCAAGAAAATCCTCGAACCCGGTTTCGGCGCGGCACTGCCGCCGGAGCCGGATTATCTGCCCAAAGACCGGAAATCCGCCGAATGGGGCGTGGCATGGAAAAAAATTGCCAAACATACTGTTGAAATGCGCCGGATGGAGGAGTATGCGCTGGTTTATCTGTTCACCGGCGAAGAACGCTACGGACTCGAAGCCAAACGGCGG
>JAVBUI010000387.1:0-3057 GCA_031555495.1 Victivallaceae bacterium
CGCATCGCCAACGCGTTCTTGATGTTGGCGGCGGTGAAGAATTCGCCTTTGGTATTGAGCACTTCCGCCCCCTTGGCGATCGCCCGGTCGGCGAGCGGGATGTCGGCGGTGATCACAAGGTCGCCGGAAACCGCCATTCCGGCGATCAAGTCGTCGGCGGCGTCGAAAGCATTGCCCGCGCCGAGGGTTTTGACGTAAGCAGACCCCGGCAGCCGCGGCGCGGATGCGGCGACGAAGACGGTTTCGATTTTTTCACGCTCCGCGGTTTTGAGCAGAGCCTCTTTCAGGGGACGGGGCAAAGCGTCGCAGTCGACCAGAATCCTCATCCTTCCACCGCCCTGCGGCAGTGCCGGAGGTAGTCGAGGATTTCGGCGGCGTTGGCGTCGGGGTTGACTTTTTCCATCACTTTTTCGATCAATCCTTGTTCATCGATGATGAAAGTCGTGCGGACGACACCCATCGAGGGTTTGCCGTAGTTCATTTTTTCCCGCCAGACGCCGTAGGCCTGAATGGTTTCGAGCTCGGGGTCGGAGAGGAGCGTGAAGGGCAGACGGTGTTCGGCGGCGAAGCCGGCGTGGGAGCCGACGCTGTCGCGGCTGACGCCGACGACGACGGCGCCGAGCGTTTCGAATTCGGCGAAAGCTCCGGCGAAGGCGCAAGCCTGGCGGGTGCATCCGGGCGTGCTGTCTTTGGGGTAGAAATAGAGTACGACCTTGCGCCCTTTGAAGTCGGCGAGCGATACGGCGCGGCCGTTCTGGTCGGCCAGCGTGAAGTCCGGTGCGGGAGTTCCGGTTTTCATGATTTCTGCCCTCCCTGTCGTTGATTGATGTCTGCTTTAATATACTCCTGAAAAAAAAGAAAAAAAGAAAAAAAGAAAAAAGAAAGAAAAGAAAAAAAGCGCGAAGCGCTGATCTCGCCCAGCGTTCGGCTGGGCGCGGTCCAGCGGCGGCCGAACGTCGGCCTCGGGATAGCGGGCCGGTCGCTTCGCTCTCTCGGCCCGGGAGAACAGAACGGCACCGCAGTGACCGGGCGGACTTATCCGCCCGCCTCCGCTCCGCGCCAATCACTTTGCCCCAAAAAACATCCGCCCAAAACTTGAATCACGCCCAATCGGTGCTAACTTAATGGAATTGAACAAACAACCAGACTTTTAGAGCAACGAGGCACCATGTTCAAAATCAATCTTTTATGCTCGCTCGCGGCCGCCCTTCTGCTGCTCGGATGCGCCTCGACCGACGCTCCCGCCCACACCGGAACCCAATCTCCGGCTCCCGAAGAAAACGGCATAGAGCTGTTGCGGTCGTTCCGGAAAAACGACGCCGCCGGATTCGTCGCCGCCCTCCCCGCCGTCCTCCGCCCGCAATTCGACCAGAGCGCCTTCGAAGGCGCCCGCAGGAGCCTCACCGAAAAACTGGGGGAACCGGTCTCATTCTCCTACCTGACCACCCAGGAGCACCCGCTGTTCACCGTTTCGCTCTGGAAAGTCCGCTTCGAACGCAAAAGCTCCGAAGGCAAACTCATCCGCCAGGAAGCGCTCTTCCGGGTGATTTCGCAGATCAACGATGGAAAATTCGAGGTCGTAAGCTTCAACTTTCTCTGAAGCGCGTCCTCCCTTTTTGACCGAAAGACCGCCACTATGATGAAAAAACTGCGATCCGGCCTTGCCCTGCTGACCGTACTCCTTCTCCCGCTCGGCGCGGCCGAGGATGTCCGCACCATCCGGCTGCTCCAGGACGACGCCCAGCTCAACATCGCGACCAAAGTGTATGAGCTCAAACACGTCAAAGCCACCGACATCCGCCCCTACGTCCTCGCCGCCGCCAAGCGCTACCATGCCAATTCACAGGTCGAACGCGTCAATTATTCGGCCAGAAGCAAAAATATGCTGATCGTCACCACCGGCGCGACCTTTTTCCCTTATATCGACGAAATGATCGAGAAAATCGACCGCCCCGGCGTCCGCGATCAATACGGTTCGCTCCTCGAAGGCACCGGCATCACCCGCATCGCCTACACGCCCAACTACCGCGCCTCGGAAGACATCGTCCGGATCATCAACGGCGTGATCCGCTCCTCCGAAGGCGTCGCCTTCCTCAATAAACCGACCAACACCATCTACTGGAAAGACGACAAACTCGCCGCCGCCGCCAACCTCGCCTGGGTCCAGAGCCTCGACCGCCCGGTGCCGCAAGTGACGCTGCGCCTCAACTATTACGAAATCCGCGAAAGCACGCTCCGCGACATCGGCGTCGACTACCTCGCCTGGAAAAACGGCCCCGGCCTCAACCTCTTCGAAGTCGCCTACAACGGCGGCAAAATCATTTCCAATGAAACGCTGATGAATCTCCTCGCCAACGCCTCGCAATGGTCGGAACTCACCGAAGCCTTCTCCACGAGCTGGGGCTACGGCGGCTTCTTCACCGCGCCGCAGTTCGATTTGAGCTTTATCCGGCTGCTGCAGCAGTCCGGCAACGCAAAATTGGCGGGCACCACCTCGCTCACCTTCGTCAACACCGCGCTCTACGACGACCCGGCGCTCAATCAATACCGCACCTACCGCGCCTCGCTCTCGCCCGATTACCAGAACCTCGAGAAAGACGACGACGACCGCACCAACGTCGTCACCGGCGGCGCGTCGGTCTGTGAATTGACCGTCTACAATCCGGTGATCTGCTTCGGCCCCGAATCCGGCGACCTCGATCCGATCGGCCGGATCCCGGCCAGCGAGGAGTTTTACAAAAATTGCAACGGAGGCGTGATTTTCAGCTACGAACTCCGGAGCCGCCAGGTGGTCGAACGCAACAACCGGGGCGACGAACTGGGCAACGCTTCCCGCAGCACCGGAATCTTGACGATGGGCTTCAAAAATGAAAAGATCCTCAGTTCCTACACCCGCGAAACCGAAGCGGAACAAACCATCGGCGTCCCGTTTCTGAGCAAGATTCCGATTCTCAAATATCTCTTCGGCACGACCACCACAATCAAGGAAAAAACCTGCATCGTCGTCACCGCCGAAGCCACGCTCGTCCACCCCGAGCTGATTCCGCCCCCCGCCAT
>JAVBUI010000106.1:0-2961 GCA_031555495.1 Victivallaceae bacterium
CCGCCGTCGCCAGCCGCCCCGCCGGTGTGCCGAAAAACGGCTCCTCCCGGCCCGCGGTCAATTTTTCCAGCAGCCGGTAAACCAGCCGCGCCCCCGCCAGCGCCGTCAACGGCTCCACCGAGCTCCGCGCCTGCCCCTGCCGGAACCCCGCCAGGATCGGAATCAACTCCCCCGCCGGGAAAAGATAGCCATAGCGGCGATTGAGGTCGGAAACCGTCTCCTCCGCCCCATTGAACGCGATCCAGAGAAACCGCCACGGCTCCCGCCCCCCCGGTCGGTAAAAGTAGGTGGTCGCCGGATCGTTGTGATTGTGCAAAAACGCGCTCCCGGGCGGAATTTCACAGTCCTCCGCCCCCACCCGGAGCACCCCCGGCCCCGACAGCGTGATCGAAATCTGGCTTCCTTCCGAATCGCGCGGCGCGATCCGGTACGATGCGGTCTCCTGAATCTCCTCGACCACCAGCTGCGGCTCCGGGAGGCCGGCCAGCGGCCGCCGGACGTCGAAATGCGCCTCCCAGCGGCGGATTTTCAAATAGGTGTTCAGCATGAAAAATCGCTCCTGTCACAAATTGCATCAGCTTGTCACAAAATGAATACAAAACAGGCTTGCAAGCTTCTTTTTTTCGATTATACTATACTTGCAATCCTCCGCAAATGAAAACGATTTCAATTGGAAAGGGCGAAAAAAGATGTCGAAAATTCAAGTCACGATCTGGAACGAGTTCTATCACGAAAAGACCAATGAGCGGGTCGCCTCGCTTTATCCCGAGGGGCTCCACAAGGCGATCGGCGACGGCATCGCGGCGGACGATCTCGAAATCCGTCTGGCTTCGCTCGACCAGCCGGAATGCGGCCTGACCGACGAGGTGCTGACCGAGACCGATGTATTGATGTGGTGGGGCCACTGCAAACACGCCGACGTGCCGGACGAACTGGTGAAGAAGATCCAGAAGAAGGTGCTCGAGGGGATGGGATTGATCGTGATGCACTCGGGGCATTTTTCTAAGATTTTCAAGACCATGATGGGGACCAATTGTTCGCTGACGTGGCGCGAAGCCGGGGAGCGCGAGCGGGTTTGGAACATCGATCCGATGCATCCGATCACGCAGGGGATCGGTAATTATTTCGAGTTGCCGCATGTGGAGATGTACGGGGAGCGGTTTGACATTCCGAGTGACGGTCATATTGTTTTTATTTCGTGGTACGAGGGGGGCGAGGTGTTCCGGAGCGGGGTGACGTTCGAGCGCGGTTACGGGAAGATTTTCTACTTCAGCCCGGGACATGAGACGTATCCGATTTACCACGACGCGAATGTGCTGCGGGTGCTGGGCAACGCGGTCCGCTGGGCGAAGCCCTTGATCAAGCGTGAACACATCTGCCCGAACGTGAAGCCGCTGGAGGAAATCCGCTCGAGCGACCCTGCGAAGGAAGGGAAGGCCGGAGTCCTTCAATCCGTCTAAAGTAGTGGAGCGGAGCGCGTAAGCGCGGAGCGACGGGGCCTCACGCCACGCGGCCCTGGTGCGGAATCCAAAGGGCGCATAGCTCTTTGGCGGAGTGTGAGGCGGAGCCTCGCGGTCGCCGGGCGAAGCCCCAGCTCACGAAGAGCGACGAAGTCGCGAGCTGAGCCCGGTCCGAGCGAGGCCGCCAGGCCGAGCGACGTCATCCAAGCCCGCTTTGCTTGCAAAAACAATCCAAAACGTCGCCTATCCCGAGGAAAACGGTCGCTTCAGCCTTGAACGACGTTTAATGTCGCTCCTGGCCACCCGCGCCAACGGCGCGGTGATAGTCAAAGCCGCTGTGCGGCCCCTTTGGAATCCCGGCCGACCGTCGGCTTCGGGATACTTAACTTGCGTCATTTCAACACCGAACCCCAAGGATCCCACGCATCATGAAAAAACTCAAAGCAGGCGTCGTCGGCCTCGGCATGGGACGCACCCACATCGCCGGATACCGCGAACACCCCGACGTCGAAGTCGTCGCCATCGCCGACATCGACGAACCGAAATTGCTCCACTACCAGAAAGAACTCGACATCCCCCGCGCCTACAACACCGCGTTTCAAATGTTCGAAAAAGAAAAGCTGGACATCGTTTCAATCGCCGTCCCCAATATCGACCACAAAAGTCTCACCATTGCCGCCCTGAAATCCGGCATCAACACTCTCTGCGAAAAACCGATGGCGCTCAACGCCGCCGAGGCCGGGGAAATGCTCGTCACCGCGAAAGAGTGCAAACGCAAGCTCGGCATCAACTTTTCTTACCGCTTCAATCCGCAGTCGCGCTCGATGAAGGCGATGGCCGAAAGCGGCGCGCTGGGCGACATCTATTTCGGCCGGACGATCTGGCACCGCCGCCGGGGAGTGCCGGGGCTGGCGGCGAGTAATTTCAATTCGGGGGGCGCGTCGGGCAAATGGTTTTTCGACAAGGAGCGTTCGGGCGGCGGACCGCTGATCGACCTCGGCGTCCACCGGCTCGACCTGGCGCTCTGGGTAATGGGCTACCCCGAGCCGGAGTGGGTGATGGCCAATACCTACAGCCCGCTCGGCCCCGGCATCGCCAAAGCCAAAGGCTTCGATTACAGCGTCGAAGACCTCGCCTGCGCGATGATCCGCTTCAAAAACGGCGCGATGCTCGAAATCGAGGCCTCCTGGGCCGCCAACGTGCGCGAAAACGAAAACATGTCGACCCAGCTCCTCGGCACCAAAGGCGGCATCCGGCAGTTCAACCTCAATGAAAGTTACGAATTCGACGTCGAATACAATTACGAAGCGCACGGCGCGCAATTCGACGCCAAGCTCCATCCCCCGACCCCGCAGTGCCGGAGCGGTTACTATCTCTTCGCCGAAGCGGTGCTCAAAAACGAACCCTTCCTGGTCAGTCCCGAAGAGGGCGTGACGGTAATGCGCCTCCTCGACGCGATCTACCGCTCCGCCCGCGAAGGCAAACCGGTCGGACTCTGACC
>JAVBUI010000213.1:0-7875 GCA_031555495.1 Victivallaceae bacterium
ATCAGGCCGTGGTCGTCGCCGCCTCGGCCCGGATCGATGATGATCCGCTTCCCGGAAAGCCGAGGCCCCGAGGTTCGTACGCGTTCCTCTTCGCGGATGGCGTGCGGAGAGCCGCCGGTGACCCGCGATCCAAGAAAGTACAAGGAGCGCAACGTTTCTGGGCCGCAGATGCCATCGGGATACAGACCGTACTCACGCTGGTACGACATCAGCGCATTGTGGGTGTGCAGACCGAAGTGCCCGTCGACCATGTCGGTGTAGAAGCCGAGGTCCTGCAGTCGGGCCTGAAGTGTCGCGACATCGTCGCCGAACATCGGCGCACCGAATTGATGATTGAGGGTGCGGGCGCCCAGGCGGTAGGACGCCTCTTTCAGCGCGCGGTAAGTCGCCTCGCCGACGATGCCGTCGACCAACAATCCACGGTGCTGCTGACATGCGCGCACCGCATGGTCGAGATCTTCGTCGAACACATCGAGCGCGACGTGCCTGCCGGTCGTGATGTCGTCGTCGGGATTGTCGACCATGCGCAAGGACGTCAAGGCAGCCCGGATCTCGGTGACCCCGCTTCCGCGGTCACCGCGACGCAGACTCGACATAGGCGGCCCTTCGGTCACGGATGCCGGCGGTCGCATAGCGCCGACAAGACGTAGTAAATCTAGACAGCATTGTCTCAGACGCTTCTGGAAATCGAGAAAACGCCAGGCGGATGTCCGGTCCGGCGAATCGTGTCGTTAGACCACGTCAGCGAGTTCGCGTAGTAGCGCAGCCTTGCCTTTGGCACCGACGATGCGCTTCACGGGGGCGCCGTCCTTGAACAGGATCAGCGTCGGGACGACTTCGATGTTGAATTTTCGCGCGAGCGCGGGAGCTTCGTCGATGTCGATTTTGGCGATCCGGGTCCCGGCGGGGACGCGGTTGCTTTCAATCACGTCGCCGATGATTTCAAGCTGCTTGCGGCAGGGACCGCACCAGGTCGCCCAGAAGTCGACCAGGACCGTGCCGGACGAAACGGCGCTGTCAAAGGTCGATTCACGCAGTATCTGCGGATTTTCGCTCATAATAAAACCCTCCATATCGGTTATTCCTGAGGTAACTTACACCGCGAATAAAGATTTTTCAATCCGATCAATCGCGATCGTTGCCGCCGTAACGGAATTTTTTGCGATATTCGAGCGGCGTCATGCCGGTTTCGCGGCGGAAGGCGCAAGCAAAATAGTTCTGGCGCGCAAAGCCGCATTCATCAAAAATATTCTTGATTCTGCGGTCGGTCCCCGCCAGAAGCTCCTTGGCATACTCGATCCGGCGGAGGCGGATCGCTTCGCCGATGCCGATGCCGCGGACCTCGGAAAAAAGACTGTTGAGGTAATTCGGATGCTTGCCCAACTCGTCGCCGATGTAGTTGACGTCGAAATGGCGGTAGACGAAGTTGTTTTCGATCAACAACGAAAGTTGCTCGACCAATGCTTCGGCTCCGCTCGGCTTCGCGGGAGCGGCGCTCCGGTGGAAGTCCTCGTCGAACAACAGCTCCATCGCCAGCGTCAGCAATTTGAAATATTTGAGCGAGGAGACGAATTCATTGGTGCTGCGGACGTACTTTTCGACATCGCGGTGAAGCCGAAGATAGTTGCCGGCCTCGAGCGGGGTGAGGATTTTCAGAAGATACGGGCGGGCGTATCTGGCGTCGCCGCCGATGAAGCTCTGGAGCGGAAGCCGGAGAATGGAGCCCGCTTCGTCGATGAAGCGCCAGATCAATGAGTTGTGTTCCGTTCCCGCCGGATCGGTGTAGATGAAGCGGTGCTCGATGTCGGGATTGATCAGCACCAGCGACCGCACCGGGCAGGGGACCGGGGTGCAGCCGGTCACATCGAGCGTGCATTCCCGGTTGCCGATCAGGATCAGGTGGTAGGCCGGGTGGATGTGTTTGGGAAACAGGAACGACGGCGAATACAAGGCGTGGTGGACCTTGCGGTCTTCCGGACGAAGGCGGTAGAGGCGGCTGTTGTGCTCCAAACAGAATGACATGCTCATTATAAAGACTCCCTGAACTTACAATATTCCATTTCCGGAAAGGTGCAAGCGGTGAATCTTTGAAAATCGTCAAAAAGATGGGTTTTTTGCTATTGTTTTTGTCATTTTATTTGATATAATTTGTAAAGAATGAAAATGATTGCCCTCATTTAAGAAAGGATACCACCGATGAAGCAGAGAAAGTTTACGTTGATCGAGCTTCTCGTTGTCATCGCGATCATCGCGATTCTCGCGTCGATGCTGCTGCCCGCGCTCAACAACGCACGCAAAACCGCCCGGCGGAGCACTTGCGCGAACAACCTCAAGCAACTCGGAATTTACAATGCGATGTACCAGCAGGATAGTGCCGAGTTTTTTTACGCCCACCAGCAGCTCAGCTTCAAATTTGGCACCGCCACCGGGCCGCTTTACTGGCCGGGGGCCCTCGGCGTGATGGGGTACATCACCACCGTCAAGCCGCTTTTCTGTCCCGAGGCGATCATCGACAATTCCGCCAGCCGGATCAATCTTCGCAACGCCAATTACGCATCGCCCAAGACTTACCCGATCTACAGCGCGCTACACGCGGTCGATTACGGTTACAATTACCGTAACCTCGGTTCTATCGCGCGTAACGAAGGGGCGCCGTCGACACCGTCGGTCCCTTTTACCACCTGGGGGCCGCCTCCCAAGATCGGGCGGGTCAAAAAGCCCAGCGCGACTTTTTCGCATATGGATGCCGGCACGATTGCCGCGGCCGACCTGAGCGTCGGGACCTACACCGTCGAAGACATGAAGCAGACCTGGGGCGGACGGCCGATGGGCCGCCACCTGGCGACGGTCAACGCGCTTTGGGTCGACGGGCACGTGACCGGCGAAAAAGTGACCGGCAATCAGGAGCCGGGAGTGGCGATGGTCGATTTTAGCGATCTTTACAGTCGGTTGCCGTTCGCCACCTGGAATTCGGTCAATGAAAACTATTGGGACTGGAGATAATTTCCGATGAAATTCACCGCTTTTGTTGTTTCGCTCTTCGCCGCCGCGGCGGTTTCCGCCGCGCTGCCCCCCGTCAACCGGCCGCCTTCGCAGCCGCTGCCGCCGCCGTCGGTTGAATTCGACTTCTCCAAACCGGTTTCCGCCGCCGCTTTGAGTGTCCTTGCCGATGGCAAAGCAGCGGAAACCGAGCGTTTCCGGCGTGACGGCGCGGTCGTGCTCGCCAAAGGTCAGCGGCTCCGGCTTGACGCCGCCGCGCTGCCCGCCACGGGCACGCTCGCGGTCTGGGCCGAACTCGACGGCGTCAACGGCGGGAAGCTGATCGAACTTCCCTTCGGCGTCGACGGTAAAAACACCACAGTGACTTCCGGCAAGGGGGATACCGTCCCCCTCTGGCTGATCCAGGTGCCGGACGTCTCCGGAAAACCGGTTCAGCTCGCCGGGCGCGGCGCGGTCAAGGCCAAGGCGCCCGCTTTGCTGGCGATCGGCTTCACGCCGGACAAAATCCAGTTCCACTTCGACCGGGCGCTGGCAGGGGCCATGCCGGCGAGGCTCGAAAAGAGCTCCGACGCAGTGCTGATCGGCGGCACGGACGGTTTGAAAATCCGCAAGATCGCGATTTACGACACGCTTTTTGATCACAACGACATCCTCAAGGCCTACTTCGCCGATCCCGCTCTCGCCTGGCCCGCCGACGCTCCGCGCGCCGCCGCCAAAGCAGCGCCGCGCCCGAAGCTCTTCGCCGACCGCGCCGTGCTTGACGAAATCAAGGCCAAAATTGCAACCGATCCGGTCTACCGCGCCCGTTTCGACCGTTACCGCGCCCGCCTCGACCAGGATCTGGTCAAACGGATCGGACGCAAAGAGACGGTCGGCGAGGATAAGCGCGAAGACGGCAACGCCCTCGCTTTCATCTCTTTGATGTACGCCGTGACCGGGGACAAAACGTATCTCGACAAAGCCAACGGCTTCATCGATATGATCGTCGATTACGCGATCTGGGACAGCGACAAGCCGTACTGGACCAATTTCGACCTCGTTACCGGGCATCTCCTGATCGGGCTCTCGATGGCATATGATTATTTGTACGACGACCTGACGCCGGAGCGCAAGGCGAAAATCCGTGAGGTCGTCCGTTTCCGCGCCGATGACTTCGCGCGCCGGATCCTGATCGGCCACTGGACCTGGGCCACGCAAGTCCTGAACAATCACGGCTGCGTCGCCAATACCGGGCTCCTGACCGCCGCCGCCGCTTTCGACGGAGAAATCGCCGAAGCGCCGCTCTGGAGCGCGGCTTCACGGCAGTGGATGAAGGGGTATTTTGCCGGACAGCCGCGCGACGGCGGCGACTTCGAGGGGCTCGGCTACATGTCGTATTCGCTTGCGCATGTGATCATGTACGCGGATCTCCTGCGTAAATTTTACGGGGAAGACATCTATGCCGTCGATCCGGCCTTGAAGCACAACCTCGATTGCCGGATTGAGTCCTCGATTCCCGAAAAGTATTGGGGACTCGGTCCCGGAACCGCGGGCGGCAAGCGCCTGCTGACCGGCATCCTGTCTTTCGGGGATACCCGGCAGCGCGACTTTTTCGTGCCTGATTTCTTTGGCTACAAACTTGGCGCCGAGTACAAGCGCGGCGACTTCATCGACTTCGCCGACCGGATCGCGAAGGTTGACAACAACACCGTCGCGAGCGCGTATTTGTCGCTGCTTTATTTTCACGAGGCGCAGAAGAGCGGAGTCAAACCGGAGGCGAAGGCGCTTCCGGGATTCATCCGTTATCCCGACCTCGACAAAGCTTTCTTCCGCTCCGACGAACCGGGCGCGGAGTCACTCCTGATCTTCCGCTGCGGTCCCCCGGCGGGACATCATGCGCTGAAGTTGTTCAACAAAGTCCAGGGCGAGGGGCACGTCCACCCCGACGTCGGCGGCATCACGCTCTTCGCCGCGGGCGAAATCATGATCATCAACTCCGACTACAGCCACAAGCTGACCGGGCAGGAAAATACGTTGCTCGTCAACGGCGTCGGGCAGCACGGCAACGACACCCGCTGGGGCGAATACAGCGCCTACTGGCGCGATAAGCTCGATCCTGCGATCATTCACACCGAATCGAACGCCGATTTCGATTATGTCGTCGGCGACGCGGCTCCCGCGTACCTTCCGGCGGCGGAATTGAAAACCTTCAAGCGGCACATCTGGCGCTTCAAGCCCGATCTTTACGTCGTCGCCGACGAAGTCGAGGCGGGCAAGCCGTCGACCTTCGAAAGCCGGTTTCATTCGCTCAACTCGATCGAGCTTGAATCGGGGAAATACGCGAAGATGGCCGGCAAAAACGGCTCGCTCCATTTCCGCAACCTTCTCCCCGCCGACGGTGTTTTCGCCAAATCGGTCAACAACGTGATCCTGATCGACGGCGGCGCGCCGCCGCGCCCGACCAACCTCCTGACCCTCCGCAACGGCGAACCGGCGACGAAGACGCTTTTCGTTACCGTCCTCGCCCCCGGCTCGGCCCAATACCGGGCCGAAGTCAAGGATGGAATGCTTTCGCTCGAATACCGGGGCAAAACGCACTTCGTCAAACTGCCGTAAAAGCAAACCCGAAACACAACGGGAAAGGCGCGGTTGCGCGCTTTTCCCGTTTTTTTGTCTGAACGGCTTGAATTGATTCGACAAGTGTGTTTTTCGGTGCTACATTATCCGGGAAATTAAACTTGAGAGGTGTTATGGAACACTTGAAAATGCCTCCGGCGATGATTCTTTGCGGCGGCAAAGGCACCCGGCTCCGCGACGTCACCGAGCTCTTGCCGAAACCCATGGTGCCGGTCGGCGAGCAGCCGATCGTCTGGCATATCATGAAGAGTTACGCGGCCTTCGGCGTCAACCGTTTCATCCTCTGCCTCGGCTACAAGCGCGAGGCCTTTGTCGACTACTTCATCAACTACCGCAGCCGGGTCGCCGATTGCACGCTGAAACTCGGCAACAATCCCGACGTCCGCTTTCACGGCGACGAAGGCGAAGCCGACTGGGAAGTCACCCTCGCCGGGACCGGCCTCGAGAGCCTGACCGGAACCCGGGTGGCGCGGGCGGCCAAATATCTCGCTCCCGACGACCGGGACTTTTTCCTGACCTACGGCGACGGCCTCTGCGACGTCGACCTCGGCGCGTTGCTCGAACACCACCGCGCGGGGGGCAAGGCCCTCACCATCACCGCGGTGCACCCCGAGGCGCGTTTCGGCGAACTCCAGCTGACCGGCGACGAAGTGCGGGTCTTTACCGAAAAACCGGCCCAGGTCGAAGGCTACATCAATGGCGGCTATATGGTCGTCGACCGCGGTTTCGTCGGGCGTTACCTTGACGCGGACGACGAAACCCTCGCTTTTGAGCGCCGGCCGATGGCGCGGGCCGCCGAAGACGGGGAGTTGGGGGCCTTCCGGCACGACGGCTTCTGGCAGTGCATGGACAACCCGCGCGAATACGCGCTCCTCAACACAATGTGGAGCTCCGGCCGAGCTCCGTGGACCCGGCACTGGAAGGCCGAAACCGATGTTCAATAACCTCTACTCCGGCAAACGGGTGCTGCTGACCGGACACACCGGTTTCAAAGGCTCCTATCTTGCTTTCTGGCTCCGCGAGCTCGGCGCGGAGGTTTTCGGGCTCGCTCTTGCGCCGGAGGGGGAGATCAATCACTACCGGCTGCTGGAGCTTGACATGCCCGAGTCGATCGCCGATATCCGCGACCCGGAGGCGGTGCGACGGGCGTTCGCCGAATTCAAACCGGAAATCGTATTTCACCTCGCCGCCCAGCCGCTGGTGCGCGCGAGTTACCTTGACCCGGCGGGAACTTTCGCGGTTAACGTTCAGGGCACGATTCACGTGCTCGACGCTTGCCGTTTCGCGCCGGAGGTCCGCGCGGTGGTGGCGGTGACTTCCGATAAGTGTTACGAAAACGTCGAAGTCCCGCGCGGTTACCGTGAAGAGGACCCGATGGGCGGCTTCGACCCTTACAGCGCGAGCAAAGGTTGCGCCGAGCTGGCGGTGGCGAGTTACCGGCGGAGTTTCTTCCATCCCGCCGATTACGGGCGAAAACACCGGCTGCTGCTGGCCAGCGCCCGGGCGGGCAATGTCATCGGCGGCGGCGATTACGCTCCCGACCGGCTGGTTCCCGACCTGATCCGGGCGGCGGCGGCGGGGAGGGAGGCGGAGATCCGCAATCCTCACTCGACCCGCCCGTGGCAGCATGTGTTTGAGCCTTTGAGCGGCTACCTTCAGCTGGGGGCCGAATTGTACGCGGGCAACCTTGAGGCGGCATCGGCGTGGAATTTCGGTCCTGACGATGATGGGGCGATGACCGTGGGCGAGGCGGCGCGGGAACTTGCGAAACACTGGGACGCGATCCGGGTCCGGGAGAACTGTCCTGGCGACGCGCCGCACGAGGCGAGACTGCTGAAGCTTGACTGCTCCAAGGCGAGGGCCATGCTTGATTGGCGGCCGGTTTGGGGCGCGGCTGAGGCCTTTGCGGCGACCGGGCGCTGGTACAAGGACTTTCACACCACGGGCGCGGTGGATACCGCCGCCGACTTCGCACGTTACACCGGGGGGGCGCGTGGGAAAAACCTGAAGTGGGCCAAGTAGGGAGCGAAGCCGCAAGGCGAGGCGACGGGTCCAGGGGCGCGAGGCCCTGGCGGGATTCCAAAGGCGAGGAGCCTTTGGCGGAGTGTGAGGCGGAGCCTCGCGGTCGCCGGGCGAAGCCCCCAGCTCAAGATGCGGAACGCAGTTCCGCCGCTGAGCCCGGTCCGAGCGACGACGCGCATGCGTCGGAGCGCTGCAATCCAAACCCAGAACGTCCCGGGGAGAACGGTCGCTCCGGCC
>JAVBUI010000289.1:0-6191 GCA_031555495.1 Victivallaceae bacterium
CTTTTTCTTTTTTGCGATGCTAAAAAGAAAAAGCGCCGAGCACAAAATGGTTTGAAAAGTTGGAGGGGGTTCGGGGGAGGAAGAAAAAATTTCCTCAAAATTTTTTCTTTCTCCCCCGCTCATTTGGGGTTGCAGCAAGCAGGGGGCCGGTTATTTTTTGGTGATTTTTTTGGGGGTGCCCGGGGTGAAGGCGTAGACGGTCCATTCCGGTTTTTCGGCGGCTCGGTCTCGGACTAAATAGACGTATTCCTCGGCGGTGTGGACGACCTCTTTTACTTTGTACGAAGTCTGGTTCAGCACCCGGATGATCGAGAGGTTGACGCAGCCGGGGAGGGATTCGACGTAGCGCATTTCGAGTGCCGAGGAGCGGTTGACCGGTTTGCCGAATTTTTCCTGGAATGCCTTGAGGGGGGCTCCTGCGTTGCGGCGTTCGTGGCCGGTGTCGCGGCGTGAGATGGCCTCGAAATATTTCCATTCGCAGCGGTCGAAGGCTTGGCTTGCGCGTGCCGCCTGGCGGCGGACGGCCGCCGCGTCGAGGCCGTTGTAATGCTGTGACGAGTTGGGGCGCGGCAGCCGTTCGTATTCGTAGCGGACCGAAAAGATATCCAGCGGTTTATCCGGTTCGCCGAGTACCGCGATCACCTCGCGGACGTTGGCGTTTTCAAATTTGCTGGAGAAAAAGTAGATGAATCCGGTCCTGGTGTTGAACCGCAGCGGTTCCTGGCGGCGCAACTGACGCGACTTGAGTTCGCCGAGCGATTTTCGGTTTTCGCGGAACATCAGGAGGCGGGCTTCCGGGATCGAAGTCATTTTGCGGCACTCTTCGAATTCGCCGCGGTCGCCGGATTCGAGGAAGGAGAGCGCCATTTGCTGAAGCGCTTTGTCCGACGGGGGGCCGCTCCACAAAAAACGGTATGCGCCGTATCCGATGATCGCGAGGAACAACAAAATCATATAAAAGGTGCGTTGTCGCCAGAACGGGACGGACCGGTCGTATTTTCGAGGCATTTGGATCTGTTTCCTGATATTGGTGTCGTGTCTACTTGATAGACGCTTCCGGAGTTGAAAAATTTTCCTTTTTTTCTGGAGAGGGCGCTTTTTCTTCCGCTTTTCTCATGAGTCGCAGCGCGGTTTGGAGCTGGCGGTCGTTTTCGGGCGGGCCGGGATTGAGCGCTTCGCGATCGCTGGTCGGGATTTCGACGTTCGGGGTCACTCCCTGGCGGTCGATCATTTTGCCGTCCGGCGTTCGGTAGCCGGCGATGGTGAAGCGGATCGCGCCCCCGTTGGGAAGCGGGAACGAACGCTGGATCGAGCCTTTGCCGAAGCTCCGGTCGCCGACGATGAGCGCGCGGTGGTGATCCTGGAGCGCCCCGGCGACGATTTCCGAGGCGCTGGCGCTGTAGCCGTTGATCAGCACCGCCACGGGGAGCGTCAGGTCCGGATGCTTTACTTTTGCGGTCAATGCCCGGTAAGGCTGCCGGTCGTTGCGGGAAACGGCTTCGAAGACGACCGAGCCCGGCGGCAGCAGCCGCGACGCAAGCTCCACCGCGGCGTCGATGGTGCCGCCCGGATTGTTGCGGAGGTCGATGATCAGGCCCTTGAGTTCGCCGTCCTTGCGCAGTTTCTCCAGCGCCCGGTCGAAAAACGAAGCGGTCAGGCGGTTGAAGCTGTCGAGCTTGAGGTAGCCCACGCCGCGTTCGAACAGCCGGACTTTTGACAATTCCCCCGATTCGAGCGCGAGTTTGCTGCGGATGAGTTTGAACGAGAGCTTGTTGTCTTCGCCCTCCCGGATCACGGCGAGGTTCAATTCCGAACCGGCGGGACCGGTCACCTCCTCGCGGCAATGTTCGAAGCTCATCGTCAGCGTCGGACGGCCGTTGATCTCCATCACCCGGTCGCCGGGCTTGAGCCCGGCACGGGCGGCGGGCGAATCGGAAACCACGCCGATGATGGTCAGGGGCTCCCGGTCGTTTTTGACCACGGTGATGCCGACGCCGACCCGTTCGCCGGTGAGCCGGCTCTTGTTGTCCTCCCATTCACGCGGCGGGTCGTAGGTGCTGTAGGGGTCGAGCTCCTGGAGCATGCCCCGGAGCGCGCCCTCGAGCAACCGCTGCTGGGTGGCGCGGTCGGCGTCGACGTAGTTCGCCTTGAGAAACTCCATCGTTTCACCGATCATGGCGAGCGATTCGTAGACGTCTTTGGGCGGCATTTCCGGCGGAGGTTCCGGCGGCGGTTCCGCAACCATGGCGCATCCCGCCGTCAGCGCCAGCGCCAGCGCCGCGCCGAAAAACGGGATCGCTTTGGTCATTTTAGTCCTCTCCTCAATCGATGCCGGGGATGAACGACTCGTTGCCCTTGAACGAAGCGATGGTTTCGGCGACCAGTTTGATCGCACCCTCGACGTCGCGCAGGTCGCACATCTCGACCGGCGAATGCATGTAGCGGTTGGGAATGCCGACCAGCGCGGTGGCCACGCCGGCGCGGGTCAGCTGCATCGCGCAGGTGTCGGTGCCGCCGGAGGCGCGGTGGGCGACGGTTTCCTGGCAGGCGATCTTGTGCTTTTTGGCGATTGCCCGGATTTTGTGACCGAGGACGATGTTGTTGTCGCAGCTTTTGCTGAGCTCCGGCCCCTTGCCGAGCCGGATGTCGCCGAGGAGTTTCTTGGGAATATCGGGAATGTCGGTGGCGAAGCCGACGTCAAAGGCGAAACCGACCGCGGGATCGATGCCGAAGGCGCTTGCGGTCGCGCCGCGGAGGCCGACCTCTTCCTGAACCGTGCCGACGCCGTAAACCGAGACATTGAGTTTGCGCCTGGCGAGGGCGCGCATCACTTCGGCGACCACGAAAGCGCCGACCTTGTCGTCCATGCCCTTGGAGACGAAACGGTTTTCATTGAGCATCCGGAAGTTTGAGCACATCGCCACCGGGTCGCCGATCGCGACCAGCTTCCCGGCCTCTTCACGTGACGAGGCGCCGATGTCGATCCAGAGATCATTGAGGTCGGGCGCGGCTTCGCGTTCGGCGGGCTTGAGCAGATGGATCGGCTTTTTGCCGATCACGCCGTGGACGCGGCCTTTTTCGGTCAGGATTTCGACTTCGGAGGCGGGGACGTTGAGCTTGTCGATGCCGCCGTTGGGGCGGAAATAAAGCAAGCCGTCGTCGGAGATGTAGACGATCTGGAAGCCGATTTCATCGTAATGCCCCGCCAGCATCACCCGCATCGGAGCGCCCGGATTGAGGACGCCGATGGTGTTGCCGAGGACGTCGGTGCGGACTTCGGCGCAGAAGCCGGAGAGCTCGCGGCGGAAAATCGCGGCCGCTTCCATTTCATAACCGGACGGGCTCGAACTGTTCATCAGCTCGGCGAGAAACTTCATACTGACTTTATTCAACATGATGGACCTTATATTACTGTTTGACGGAAAAGATGTAATTGATTTGGCGGAAATACGCTTCTCCCGGCTCGAGCCGGATGCTCGGAAAAGTGGCGCGGTTGACCGCGTCGATCCAGCCCTGCGGTTCGAGGCAGAAGCCCGAGAGGGGGCCATAGGGCTTGCCGCTTTTGCCGACGTCGGTGCCGTTGAGCGCGCCGCCGGTGTAGAGCTGGATCGCGCAATCGGACGCTTCGACGTCGAGCCGGATGCCGCTGTCGGCGGAGAAAGCGGCCGCCACCGGGCGCATCACGCCGTCGGGGGGGGCGACGATGTAGTTGTCGTCGAGTCCGTGCTTGAATTTCTTGAACAGTTCGGCGAACGGCTTGAATTTACGAAGATCGTATTTGGTCCCCGCCGTCGGCAGCGTCCGTCCGGTCGGGATCAGGTGGATATCGACCTCCTGGCGGCAGTTCGCGTAAACCGCGATTTCCTGGTCGAGCAGCGAACCGGCCGCTTCCCCGGCGAGGTTGAAGTAACTGTGATGGGTCATGCCGACCACGGTAGGGGCGTTGGTGACGGCGCGCATTTCGATCGAGAGCGCGTTGTTTTCGGTCAGGGCATAGCGGACTTCGATCCGGAGCTCGCCCGGGAAACCGGCGTCGCCGTCGGGGCTGACGAGGCTCAGTTGCAGATAATCTTTGCCGGAGGCGGTGACGTTCCAGAGGCGTTTGTGATAGCCGTCGCCGCCGTGGAGGGTGTTGAACGCCTCGTTGGCGACGAGCTTGTACTCCACGCCGTCGAGGGAGAAGCGGCCGCCGGAGATGCGGTTGGCGACCCGGCCGACCATGACGCCGAAATGCGGGTTGTTGACGAGGTATTGCGCGGGATCGGCGAAACCGAGGACGACGTCGCGTTTTTTGCCGTCGCGTCCGGGGACCAGCAGCCGGTGGACCGCGCCGCCGAAGTCGGAAATCTCAGCCGTCATGCCGTTGGCGTTTTTCAGCGTATAGAGCGAAGCTTCGCGCCCGTCGGGCAACGCAAAGAAGGATTTTTTCATATCGCATTCTCCCCTGATTGATACTTATCATAAAACTATCATCGAATTGAGAAAATTCAACCGCAAATAATTGCATTGTCGCACCGGTGAGGATATTTTATGAAAAATGTTTTTCATCAGGAGGAGTTTTTATGGATATACGTTTTATTTCGCCTGGAATCCTGCGCCATGTCGCGGGCAAACCGGAGTTGGCGGTCAGGCTCGAGCGGACGGGTGACGGCGAGCCCGGCGACGGAATGCTTCTCCTCTGCGGCCGGACGCTCCACTTGGTGGAGCGCGCCCGCGGGCAATTCGATTACCGGACACGGCAAGCCGGATTGGACGGGATGCAGTTGGTTGCTTCCGATGACGCTTCGGCAACGCTCGAGGGGGAGGCGGGGCGCTGGGTCTGTCGCTGGAGCATCCTCGATGGGGCGGATGCGGCGAAACTCCTCCAAACGCTGGGAGGCGTGGAAAAAGACGACGTCGCGGTCTCCTGGGCGGCGTTGTTCGCCGCGGGTCTGCTGTATGCCGCCGCCGCCGATGTGGAATCGGCGAAGGACCAGGAGCCGTTGATCCGGGAGTTCGTCTCGCCCGCGGCGTTCCGGTCCGGGGCGGCTCTGCGTGCCGCGTCGCCGCTCGGGGAGTTCACCAGACTCATCCGTGAAAAGTGCAATACCGAGCAGAAGCTTTCGCTGCTGGCGAACCAGCTCGAGTTGATGATGTCCGACGGAATGTTCCGCCGCAGCGAACGGGCTTTTGCCGCTGAATTTGCGGCGGGTATCGGCGTCGGGAGCGATGTTTTCAATTCGCTTGAGCGATTCATGATTCTCAAAAACCAATACAGTGCGCTGTTTTCGGCGGAGGTCGCCATCCAAAAATGAAATTTCTTGATTTTTTCCGCGCCAACCGCGATTCGTACCAGGCGCTTCTGCTTGACGTCGACGGGACCATCTGTACCGGCAGCCGGGGATTGCCCGGCGCGGCGGAGCTGCTGGGAGAGTTGAAGACGACCAATTATCCGCATTTGATCCTGACCAACGACGGCAACCATTCGCCGGAGGAGAAGAGCGAGCTTCTGCGCCGCGGCGGGCTGCCGGTGTCGCCGGATGAAATCGTCTCCTGCGGCGCGGCGCTGAAAGGGGTGGCCGAGGAGAACGATTACTGCGGCAAGACCTTTTTTGTGCTCGGAAGGTTGGGCGTACCGTGTTTCGCCGAACGCGCCGGGATCAGGGTCTGCCGCGATCCCAAAGAGATCGAAAACTGTTTCGGCGTGATCAACGGCGAGGACTATTACGACTGGCATGACCACATGCAGGCGGTGATCAATTTTTTCCGCCGTCACCATGACCGGCCGTTTCTGGTGCCGAATCCGGACAGTTACTGGCCGAGCCAGAAGAACGGTGAATTCGGCGTCGGGGCGGGGGGGCAGGCGCGTTTCATCTGCTCGATGCTGAAGGAGATGGGCGTGGAGATCGAGCCGGTGTATCTGGGGAAGCCGTACCGCCCGCTGTATGATTACAGCGTGCATCTGCTGGACCGGCGGTTCGGTTTGCCGGAGCCGCAGAATTACGGCAAAATTCTGATGGCGGGCGATTCGCTCCAGTCGGATATTCGCGGCGCGAACCGCTGCGGGATGACTTCGGTGCTGCTGCTGAGCGGGATTACGAGCGCGAAGCGGGCCGCCGAGGCGCAGGTGCCGAAGAACGCGTTCGGCATCAACAACTCGATGGCGATGATCCGGCCCGCCCCAGCCAGTGCCGCACCGTTGATCGCCGCCA
>JAVBUI010000128.1:0-5046 GCA_031555495.1 Victivallaceae bacterium
GGTGGTTATTTTTTCCGTTTCAACGCTTCGGCGACCAGGCTTGCGGTCATCCGTTCAAATGAGATTCCGGCCACTTTGGCGGCCTTCGGCACCAGGCTGGTGGCGGTGCATCCGGGGATCGCATTGCCCTCGAGGATGTACAGATTTTCGTCCCTGTCGATCATGTAGTCGACCCGCAGGATATCCAGGCAGTCGAATTCGCGGAAGAACATTTCGCTCTGTGCCGCCATCGCCGCCTGGGCTTCTTCCGACACCTTCTGCGGCGGACAGAAATACTCGGTCTTGCCGTCCTTGTAGACGTATTTGGCGTCGTAATCGTAGAATCCGTGGGGACTGCGGATCTCGATCGCCGGCAAGGCCTTGCCGGAGACCAGGGGTACCGTCGCCTCGATCCCGTCGATGAACTCCTCGACCAGCAGCGTGCGGTCAAAGGCGAACTCTTTTTCGAGTGCTTCATCCCATTCGGCGGGCGACGAGACTTTGACGATGCCGATGGTGGAGCCTTCGCGCGGAGCCTTGACGATCAGCGGGAAGTTGAGGACATCGGGGATCGCGCGCTGTTCGGGTGTGACAACCGCCCAGCGGGCGGTCGGCAGTCCCAGTTTTTCGAGCAGTTTTTTGGTGCGGATTTTGTCCATCACCAGATCGCAGGAGGCGCTGCCGGAGCCGACGAAACAGAGATTCGCTTCCTCGAGGAGCTTCTGCAGCTTCCCGTCTTCGCCGAAGCCGCCGTGGAGCACCGGATAAACGACGTCGCACGCGCGCATTTCAGGCGTAATTTCGCAGGATTTGAGGTCGACTTCAACAACCGGGCAACCGGCGTTGCGCAACGCCTGCGCCACTGCCGCGCCGGAGCGGAGCGAAACTTCGCGTTCACTGGAGTTCCCCCCCTTGAGAACAGCGACCTTCGGCGGCACCGGCGACGCTTCGAGCTTCGCGCGGTCGGCGGGGTCGACGAAGACGACTTCGGTCCGGAGATAAATGCCGAATTTCTCCGCCACCGTCCGCCGCGCCAGCATGGCGAGCTCCAGGAGCTCCGCCGCGGTCGCGCCGCCGCAGTTGACGAAATAATTGGCATGTTCGGGACTGATCATGGCATCCCCGATCCGCTTGCCTTTGAGCCCGGCCCGGTCGATCAACCGGCCCGCGGGCTCATCGGAGGAGGGATTCTTGAAGAAGCAGCCGGCGCTGCGGCCTTTGGGCTCGCATTCGCGGCGCTTGGCGATTTCGGCGCTGATTTTGGCGAGTTCGGTCTCGGGATCGGCGGCGGGGAGTTCGAGGATCGCGGAGGTGACCACCACGTCGCCGGGGATCGAGCTCTTGCGGTAGCTCCATTCGATCTCGGGTCCTTCGGCGGTCCAGATCGAACCGTCGGTCCGGCAGCCGCAGAGCTGAATGACGCGCGAACCGATCGCGACGCCGCGCGCTTCGGCATTCATCCGGAGCGCGCCGCCGAGCGTGCCGGGGATGCCGGCGAGCTCGGCGAGACCGCCGCTGCCCGCTTTGGCCGCGGCGCGGGCGAGTTCCGAGAGGCGCACCGCCGCGCCGCAGGTGTGGTGTCGGCGGCCGATCCTGAATTCGGCGAAAATGCCCCGGTCGAGCCGGATCGCGACACCGTGAAAGGGCTCGTCGCTCCCCGCAAGGTTGCTGCCGCCGCCGATCACAAGATACGGCAGATCATTGGCGCGGATGAATTTAAAAATGCGTGACAACTGGAGATCGTCGTCGGGCGAAACCACAATATCGAGCGTGCTTCCGACTCCGAAACTGGTGACTTCGCGGAACGGCACGTCGGTGCGGATGGTGCCCGGCGGCACGACGGTGCCGAGCGCTTCGGCGACTTGCGCCTTATTCATGGGATTTTCCTCCGTAAATGGTTGCCGGATCGACGAGGACGTCCCGGATTTCGCCGATGGCGCCGTCGGGCGTCACCCGGCGGTAAAAACAGCTGACATGCCCGGTATGGCAGGCGACTTTCCCGGCTTGTTCGACTTTGAAGAGAATCGTATCGGCGTCACAGTCGACCAGGATTTCGACGATTTTCTGGACGTTGCCGCTGCTTTCGCCTTTTCGCCAGAGCTTCCGGCGGCTGCGTGAGTAATAAACAGCGAAGCCGCTCTGGAGCGTTTCGCGCCATGCATCTTCGTTGACATAGGCGAGCATCAGCACTTCGCCGGTGCCCGCATCCTGGGCAATCGCCGGCAAGAGGCCGCCGCCTTTGCCGAAATCGGGTAGGAACATAACAAGACCTGCTTTCGAAATAAGAGAGTCGATTTCAAAAGTAATTTCGGAGCGATTCGAAAATGGATGTTTTTTCGAATTTCCGGGTAGGTTGAGGGCAATACCCACAGCGGTATTGCCCGATGCCGCTCCCGGGAAGTCGGAAAAACAGACGTTTCGAGCGCCCGAAAAGACTTTTGAAATTGGCTCAAGATAATATGTTCTATAATTTGCCCTGAAAATGTATTTTTTCAAGTTTCATTCGGCTCATGGTAAAAAAAAATGAATTTTTTAAGGAAAACGACTTGACGATTCCGCAAAGGGGTTCTACCTTACTACTATTGCACCGATAATTACGAAAGGGAATATTATCATGGACAACAAAAAAGAAATTTTCGCTGACGGCATCGGCCAGATTCACTTCGCGGGCGGCATGGTCCGTTTCGACTTCGTCACCCTCCAGCCCGGCGAAGACGGCAAGGCCCCGACTCCGGTCGTCAACGAGCGCATCATCATGCCGCCGCAGGGTTTCCTCGGCGCCTTCAACTCGATGCAGCAGCTGATCGACAAGCTCCTGGAAGCCGGCGTGCTCCAGAAGAACGAAAACGCCGGCAAGTAAGCCAGCGTTTCCGGAAGAGCCTCCGTCAAAAGCGGAGGCTTTTTTTTGTACTCTTTTCTGAAAGGATCAAATCGATCAGGAACTGAAGCGCTCGATAAAGGCACGCGTCTTTGCTTCGCCTTCCGCACTGCAATGGCAATTGATCATGAAGAGCCCGGGGCGGCCGATTTCCCCGATCAGCCGGGCCGCGCCTTCAAAATCGCCGTTCGGGGCCAGCCAGATCTTCTTGTCCGCCGCGGCGATGGCGCGGTAAACCTCCGGCCATTCGGTAAAAAGCGGCATCCCGGTTCCCGGCACCCACTGCACTCCGCCAAGTTCCGGAATCGTCAGGATCTGCGGCAGGTGCGGAAGTTCCCCCTTGCCGTCCAGGTGGTAGAAACTTCGCGGCAGCCGCCGACAGCTTCCGGCTAACTCCTCCAATACAAATTCCCCGAACATCTCCGGCGAAATCATATAGCAGAAGTCGCACTGGAACATATAATACGGGTCCGCCGAAAAGGTGCCGTCCCATGCCGAATACCCCGGATTCTCCGGCAGCAACCCGTTGATCCGGTCAAACGCGTCAAACCAGCAGCGTTGAACCTCTCCGGCCAGCCGCTTGACCTCGTCCGGAGAATCATACAGCGCATAGAGCAACCCTTCGCCCGGCAAGAGTGCGCTCAAAACATCCAGCCCGCTGCCGAGGTCGGTCATGCCGAGCTGAATCGCGCCGCCCCAGCGTTTTGCGGCAGCCGAGCAGAATTCCTCGATCCGCGCGAGCCAGCACGAGTTATGATCGAGCTCGATATGCATATCCGCAATCGGCACGTCTTTGAACCGCCCCGGGGAAAACCAGACGGTGTCGTCGCCGTTGCATCCTTCTCCGCCGATCATCGCCGCCAGCACTCCGGGGCCGAAGTCAAGCCATTGCGACGGATAGCCTTCGCCAAGGAACCGGCAGTGCGCGATGTACGATTCCATCTCCGCCAGGATCGTCCCCGCCGGAATGGAGAAATCGTAATGAGCCCAATACTTTTTCGGCTGCTTCACACTCCCTTCGGGCGGATGTACCACACAATTGAATACCGGCCCCCGGTTCTCGCTCCGGTGAAATGCTCCCCACCGCGTTTTTACCTCTGCCCAATCGAAGCTTTCAAGTGTTTTCATAGCACCTCCTGATTTACCGGATTTCCCAGCGGCCTGAGCCGAACGATAATTTTCATGCTGAATTATTTACCGGTGTTTACAGGTTATTATAATAAACAATTTCTCACTTGTCAAGATATGGAGTATAAAAAAAATATCTTTTTTTTTGCAAATCACCCCTTGACAAACGAAGCATGTTTTGCTATAATAACCTGTAAACACCGGTAAACAATCCAGGGAGACGATCATGGTTCGCCGCAATTTCAGTTCAGTCATCCGGCAATATGTGCAAGAACAGCAGCTGCTGCATCCCGACGACTCGGTCAAGATCGCTTCGGAGAGGGAGTTATGTCTGCGTTACGGTTGCAGTCGGCCCACCGTACGCAAAGCGCTGGCCGCGCTCGAAACCGAGGGGATGCTGACCGTACGCAACGGCATCGGCGCCTTCACCAATCCGGTCAGTTCACCGCTCCGGCGGCCAAGCCGCAAAAGCATCATCATCGGCGTGCTTCTGGGCGGCGGCTCAACGCTCTTTTTTGATCACTATATCTGGGAGATCGGCGACACGGTGATCAATGGGCTCAATCGCGAAGGCGACTACACTTCGTTCCAGATGCTCCAACTCGGCTCCAATCCGGAGCGGTCCGCAGCGGAAATCGGCGAATACCAATTGGATGGACTGCTCTGGTTTCACCCCGATCCGCGCTACGCGAAAACCATTGCCCTTTTGGAAGAAAAGGGCGTGCCGGTGCTCTCCGTCGGGCGCGATCCCGGAGCAGGGGCCACAGTCATGCTCGATTATGCCGCGGCAGGCCGCAATTTAGCGAAGTGGTTTCTTGCGCACGATATGCGCCGGGTGCTTTTCAACGCGCAATTGGAGATACCGGTTTTTACCACTATGGCGAAAAATTTCGCCGCTGAAATGATCGAGGCAAGCTCTCCCCTGCCGTCGAAATACTTCGTCGACTCTCATCCAAGCAACTGCCGGCGGTTCCTGGAAAAAGTCCGCGAAGGAACCCTCCCGCTCGACGGCATGTTCGCCTATGGGATGGAAAGCTGGAACCTTGTTCCAATTATGGAAG
>JAVBUI010000177.1:0-4154 GCA_031555495.1 Victivallaceae bacterium
CATCCTGCGGTTGCAAAAATGTAAACTGCCTATATTTTATGAACAGTTACAGTTTTGTAACCGCAAGATGTGAAAACAAATCCAGTCTAAAACTGATCTGGTTCACACGGCCAAATGCATACTTTAGATACAAGTATCCACGAGAAGCTCAATCAGCGTGAAAGGCCGGGCGGGTTGTATAATTCTTTTCATAGGATAAACTCCTGTTGTCGTTTTTACGCTGATGTGGCTTGCCGTCTTGATTTTACAAAGTGGGTACGATATAGTAATTCAAGAAGGTCTGAGTCGACCCTTTGATCAGGGCGGAGCTGCTGACATGTTGAACGGACTCGGTGTGGCCGTCGATAAAGACCACGTTGGCCCGTCTGCCGTTGCCGTGGCGATCCCAGCCCATGCCGTGAACGCCGTTGTTATCCCACTGGGCGCTTGTCCAGAGCGCGGGATAATAAGCGTCGGCGGCGTAGAATTTCTGGGAGGGCTTTTTGACCTGGGAAAGTTTTTTGAGCGCGTTGTTTCCGCTGCCGCCGGCGGCGTCGGCATAGCCGACCGGCTGCCAGACGGCGTAGGGGGAGCCGTTCCAGGCATCCCCGTTGCCGGCGGAGTTCCAGAGGGCGAAGGTTCCTCCGGGACAGTCGGTGATGACGCCGGACTCCATCAAGGAGGACGGACAGGTCGGCGACGTGACGTTCCGCGTGCCATTGCTGTTCCGTCTGGAAAAGAGCATCGTTGCGTAAGGGTTGAGCGCCTGGTACCACATCATGTCCTTGGGCGCCGTGATTCGGGACGGGGCGAGGTAGTCGTAATAGTCGGTGCCATAGAGTGCGACGCAGGTACCCATCTGTTTTTCGATGTTAAGGCAGCTGGTTCGCCGGGCGGCTTCCCGCGCTTTGTTCAATGCCGGGAGCAACATGGCCGCGAGAATCGCGATAATTGCGATCACTACCAACAGTTCGATCAAGGTAAAGTACTTCTTCAACATTCTCCGCCTTTCTGAGCATTTGCAATTTCAGTAATCCACAAACATAACAAAATATATCTTGTCTAATTATAGCGGATTATGGCAAAAAAGACAATAGGAGAATCCAA
Source organism: Victivallaceae bacterium (assembly GCA_031555495.1). Lineage (GTDB taxonomy): Bacteria > Verrucomicrobiota > Lentisphaeria > Victivallales > Victivallaceae > JAVBUI01. The sequence goes on from JAVBUI010000177.1 coordinate 1,087, forward strand.
AGATTATTAGCACATTTGAAAGAAGTGGCAAAAAAAATGACATTCAGTCCTGGTCGGAAGGCTTGTCGGACCGGCTTTTTTTGATGGCGCTCTGATGCTTTTTTGCCGTCAGCCGCCGTTTGACCGAAGCGGTCGTGGGGCGGGTCGGGCGGCGGACCTTGGGATCGGTCAGCGCCGCTTCGAGCAGTTTTGACAGTTTCGCGGCGGCTTCGCGCCGGTTGAGGAGCTGGGTGCGGAACTCCTGCGAGGTGACGGCAAGCTCGCCCGCCGCGTTCAGTTTGCCCGCAAGGCGGACGAGGAGTTTCTCCCGGATTTCCGGGGGGAGGGCGGTCGTGGCGACTAAATTGAAACGGAGGCGGACCGCGGTGGCGACTTTGTTGACGTTCTGCCCGCCGGGACCGGAGGAGGCGATAAATTCCCATACGAGTTCATAATCGGGGATGAAAAAACGACCGGCGATCAGCATCGCGTCACCTCACGAATTCGCGGAAGGGCCGCAATGTATGTTGATAAATCTCCTCCGCGCTCCGCACGGTCGATCCGGCCGGATAGTCGCCGTATTCGCAGACCGCGTAAGGGAGAAATAGGAAGAGGTCGCACCAGAGGAACTGTTCGGCGTCGAGCTCGGCAAAGGCTTTTGTCAATGTGCTGAAATCGCGGACTTTGTTGAGGAATTTGAGACACATCGCGTCGCGTCTGGCGGTCGCCACTTTGACCGAATCGGCCGCCGGGTTGAACTCGATGGTGTAAGTATCACGTTTGCGCTGTTCCATCGCGGGCTCGAAGAGGTCGGGGTCGTCGATGTAACCGGCCTCGAACACCAGCCGCACCGGCATTCGGTCCGGCGCGGCGATTTCGCGGAGCAGACGCTCGAGCGTTCCCTCCTGCGTTGCCGGAAAAAAGGCGTGCCAGCCCCAGGTGTCGTCCATCAACAGGCGCTTGCCGCGGCGCGACGGGTAAACCGCTTTCAAGGCTGGATCGAGCCCTTTGGTGAGGTGGAAGCCGACCCGGATTTCCTCGCGTTTGGTCTCGTCCCAGCTGAAGAAGTATTTGCCGAATTTGAAAAACGGCAGCGCCAGCGACGGCACCATCCACCAGTCGGTGAAGGTGGGGACATAATGGTTGAAGGGCCGCCGGACGATCCGGCCGGTCGGCGGGATGACTTTTTCGATCTCTTCGCAGAGGCGGCGCGGCGATTTATTTTCACAGAAGGGCATTGTCATGATTGTTTTCTCCCGGCAAGGGTCAGGATGAGATTCCAGAGCCAATGCTGAAGCTTCCGGCGCCAGGGGCGGGGACGGGCGAACGAACGGGCCGCGGCGGCGAAGCCGCGGCGGAGGAACGATCGGTGGAACGCTTCGCGGTCGGGGTGGGCGGCCGGGACTTTCAGCAGTTTTTCAAGGTCGAATTCGTCCGGTTTGCAGCTGTGGAGTTCGAAGTCGTCGACGATTTCACTGAGGAGTTCGTAGCCCCGGTTGGTGTTGACCGCGGCCAGCGCGGTATTGGTTTCCCCGGGAAATTCGGCGATGGAGAGATCCGCTTCGCGTTCGATCCCGGCGAAAGGGCAGTGGTCGCAGCAGGGCCGGAGCACGAGTTGCTCCCGGAAAAGCCGGACGAAAAGGTCGCGGCCGCGGGGAAGCGCTTTGACCGTACCGTCGGCAAAGGTGATTTTGAGCTCCTTTTCGCCGCTCGGAGCGGCGGGATCGCGGAGTTCGACCGAGACCGGGCGCGAATGGTGTTCCTTTGCCAGGAAATCGAGGTAACCCTGGAAAAACAGCGGCGAAACCCGGCCGTGGCAGAATGAATCCAGCGTGATCAAATTTTCATGGTTATGACCGAGGTACGCATGGAGTCCGGCGACTTCACACGGGGTTCCCGCGAACAGCAGCAGCTTATTTTCCCCGAGAAGCTGCTTGATTTTCAGGTAAACGGGGGTAACTTTACTCTGGAGGTAATGAAAACCCTTCATCCGGTCGCGCCCGGCCCGGTCGAAGACGATCCGGTGCGTCATCTGAAAGTCGTCTTCCGCCACCGCGCCGCAGACCGCGCCGCCGCGCCGCAGCACCGCGTCGCTCAAGGCGACGAAGAGGGCGTCGACCGCATTCGGCTCCGGCCGCAGCGGACTGGCGCGGAAGAAACGCGTCGTCATGTCGGGCCGCAGATGAAGCGAGGCGTCGTTGACCGGGCAGTTGCCCATGCAGCGGTTGCAGTGCGTACACTGCTCGAAGTCGATCGACGGATAATCGAAATTTTCGCCGTCCGGCGTCATCCGGATGCAGTGCTGCGGACAACGCGCCGAGCAACTGCCGCAGCCGTAGCAGCGGTCGGAATTGGCGATGAATTGTACGTTCTGGTTCATATCATAATATACATGGGGCAAGCCGTGCTTGCAAGGGGAGGGACGTTCTGGCACGCCCGCCGTGTCATTTTGGCGCTCGCAGTGTCACAATGACCACTTCGGGAGGACAGTTGATCCGGAGCCGGAGGTTGCTGGCGCCGAGCCCGGCGCTGGTGATGAGTTGTTTCTCGCCGGAGCGTCGGTAGCCGGCGTCGATGAAACGGGGGGAGAGGATTTTCCAGATATTGCCGCCGATGAGCGGCAGCCGCAGCTGGCCGCCGTGGGTGTGGCCGGCCAGCATCAGGTCGGCGTTGTTGTCGCCATGGTAAAAATAGCCGGGTTTGTGGCTGAGCATGATCCACGGATAACGGCGATGTTCCGGCGGCGGCTGCGTCAAACGGCGCTCTTCTAAAATTGGAAAATCGTCGTCTCCCGAGAGGAGAATCAGGCCGCGCCCGGTGTCGAGCAGTTGTGATTTATCGTTCAACGTTACGACCCCGGAGCGGTTCGATGCCTCGAGGAAGTTGTTTGAATCGAAGCACATGTCGTGGTTTCCCCTGATCGCGTAAACGCCGAGCGGGGCGCGGAACTGACCGAGAAGCGCGGTCATCGCCGCGAACGAGGCGGAGACGTCCGGCAGTTTGGCGTATTGGTCGAGGGTGTCGCCGCCGAGCAGGATGAGGTCCGGTTTTTCGGCATGGGTGGTCCGGACGACCCGGTCGAAGTAATC
>JAVBUI010000226.1:0-3488 GCA_031555495.1 Victivallaceae bacterium
GATTGCGGATGCCGGGGCGCTTTGAATGAACATGCCGCTACAGGAAGTAACGGCTTGTTCGTTCAGAGCTCCCCGACGCCGCAAGCGCAAGCAGTTACTAACATTCTGATCGCAAATTGGTACAAGCAGGAACGAAGCGCGTAAACGCGTAGCGACGGGGCCTCACGCCACTCGGCCCTGGCAAAAGGACGCGGAGCCCTCCTTTGGCGAGTGTGAGGCGGAGCCTCGCGGCTCCGCTCCTACCGGGCGCTTTGGCACGCCGTGTCCAATACCAATTCGTAGTTTTTCAGCGTCTTGAGGGGAAGTTTCCGCCCGTAAGGCGCGGAGCTCGGCATCAGCACCATGCCGCGGCCCGCCCCGGAGGTGCCTTCGTCCAGGGCGCGCAGCACCTTCTCCCGCAGCTTCTCCGGCGGGTCATTCTCGATGTCGGTGATTTCAAGATTGCCGAACAGCACCATTTGTTTCCCGTAGTTCTCGCGGACGAACTTCAGCGACACATCGCCCTGCCCCTCCGGCTCGATCGGATCGAGGCCGTCACAGCCGGTCGCGGCGATGTGAGGCAGAATGTTGCGCAAGTTGCCGTGCGAATGAATCCTCGCATAACCGCCGGTCCGGTGAATGATTTCCACCATCCGCGTCACATACGGCGTGACGTAACGGGCGAAGTAATCAGGCGGCAGATACGGCTCCGAGGCATATTCCGGACCGAAAATCCGCCACAACCGCCCCGGCAGCGCCGCCGCCAGCGCTTCGACCCGGGCATAAACCAGGCGCGAGGCCCGGTGCAGCGCTTCATCGAAAAGCTCCGGCTCGGTCAGTGCGATGATGGTATATTCACCCATTTCAAAAAGCGGCGCGACATGGCACAACGGATCCGGAGTGTCGAGCAGCATGATGCCGCCGTCGCCAAGACGTTTCTCCGCTTCGAGAAATGGCGCGACGTCGATGGCCGGATCAAAAGGCGTCTCGGGAAGTTCAAGGTAAGCGCGGAGGTCGTCGGCGTCTTTCAGGAGGTGCTCCGTAGTCCATACCGTGAAGGTGTCGCGGGACTGGAACGTCCTGCTTTGCAATACCCGGTCACCGGCTTCGATCCGGGTGGTGAGGCGGCGGCCTTCGGCGTCGATTTCGACTTGCGTTTCGCCGAGCTCCGGGGTTCCGTTGACGATGTAGTCGTCGCCGGTGCATACGATCCGGTCGACCCGCTCGCGGACCATTTCCAGCAATGGCCTCCACGAGGGATCGTGATAAACGTTGAATTCGTCCGGATCGTTCCAGCGGTCGACGAACCAGTCGAGCTCGTAGAACGACACCGGCACCCGGTCGACCGGGCGCCCGGCAAGGGTGGCGAGCAGCCGCTCCCGCCGGTTCATCACGGTTCCCGCAGCGACTCGTCCATCGCCTTGATGAAGGGATAGAGCAAATAACTCATGATCGTCCGCTCGCCGACTTTGATTTCGGCGCGGAGCCGCATGCCGGAGATCAATTGATTGCTCTCCTGCTTGGTGAAACGGCCCGAGACCGTCATCCGCCCGCGGTAATAGGTCGGCTGGCCGTCGGTACTCTGCATCGATTCGGCCGGGGCGCGGGTGAAGGCGTCTTCCGAAATGTAACGGAGCTTGCCGTCGAGCGTGCCGTATTGCTGGAATGGGTAAGCATCGAATTTGAGCCGCGCCATGTCGCCCACTTTGACCAGCCCGACGTCCTTGGCCGGAATGTCGATTTCGGCTTCAAGCTGGACGTTGACCGGGACCAATGTGATCAGCGCCTCCGCCTCGCGCACCGCCGACCCTTCCTGGAAGGGGGCGATTTCGTGGACGACCGCGTCGCAGGGGGCGCGCATTTCGGAGTTGGCGATCAGCATTTCTGCCTTCGGAATCTCTTTTTCGATCGAAAGCAGATCGCGCTCGACCTTCACCAATTCCTCGATCAGCGTCCGCCGCCAATCGGTTTCAAAGGTGCTGCGCTCCGAGGTCTGCGCCTGGAGCTGGTGACGGTACTCGGTCAACTGCTGGGTCTGTTCGTCGATCGAGATCGCCATCCCGATCACCTGGATCTGGGTCTGGAGCAGTTCCTTGTACGACGACGCCTTCTTTTCGTGGAGTTCATCCATCATCGATTCGATTTTCTTGAGCGCCTCTTGGCGTTCGTTGTACTTGACCAGGCTCTTCTCCATCGAATTGATGGTCGCTTCGAGGCGCTGGATGCTCTGGGTGTAGGAGTTGAACTTCTCCTTGAAATAGAGCTGACGCGAATCGTAAATGAGCTTCTGGAGCCGCGCGTCGCTGTTGGCGGCGGTCGGCGGCGCATAGATTTTGCTGTTCATTTCGGCGGTCAGCCGGTCTAGCTGGGCGCGGAGGCTCTCGCGCTGTTCCTGCAGCCGCAGGAGATTGGCGCGGTTGCCGGTCACGTCGAAGGTGAAAAGCACCTGCCCCGCGCTGACCCGCTGGCCGGGAAGCACATGGACGGCTTTGACGATCGAGAGCTCAAGCGGCTTCATCGTGATGTTCTGGCGGGTGGTTACGATCCGGCCGTCGGCGGCGACGATTTTGTCGATCTTCGAAAACGACGCGTAGGCGATGCCGAGCAGCAGCAGCACCAGCAGAATCACCCAGACCGAATGCAGCGGGAAACCGGGCCCCGCCGCTTCCAGCATGATTGCGTCGGGACGGAAATCCTCCGATTCGCGGACGCCTTTGCTTTTCAGAAACTTAAACATCTTCCACCCCCATTTGCTGGCGCCAGAATTCGGCGTAGATGCCGCCCTGTTTCAAGAGTTCGGCATGGGTGCCCCGTTCGACCAGCTGCCCCTTGTCCATCACCACGATCATGTCGGCCCGGCACAGTACCGAGAGACGGTGGGAAATGATGAAGACCGTGCGGTTGCGGGTGATCAATTTGAGGTTCCGCCGGATCAAGGTTTCGCTCTCCGGGTCGAGCGCGCTGGTCGCTTCGTCGAAGATCAGGAGCCTTGGATTGGAGAGCAGCGCGCGGGCAATCGCCAGACGCTGTTTCTGGCCGCCGGAGAGGTTGGAGGCGTTCTCTTCGAGCACCGAATCGTAGCCTTTGGGGAGCTTCTGGATGAATTCGTCCGCTCCTGCCATCCGGGCGCAGTAGATGATTTCCTCCATCGTCGCGTCTTTTTTGGTCAGCGACAGGTTTTCGCGGATCGAGCCGTAGAAAAAGTAGTTTTCCTGGAGCACCACGCCGATCCCCGAACGAAGCGAGGAGCGGTCGATTTCGCGCACGTCGATGCCGTCGAATTTGATCAGGCCGCCCTGAAGCGGGTAAAGGCCCTGCATCAGCTTGGTCACCGTGGTCTTGCCCGAGCCGCTGCGGCCGACGAGCCCCACGGTGGTGCCGGGCTGGATGTGCAAATTGAGGTTGTCAACCACCCGCGGGCCGTCCGGGGTATACTGGAATTGGATGTTCTCAAGCGAAATTTCGCCCCGGATCTGATGGCGGATCGAGCCGCCCACCTGTTCCGGCGG
>JAVBUI010000137.1:0-3916 GCA_031555495.1 Victivallaceae bacterium
CCGCCGCCAGTTCAAGGCGACGCCGGGCATAATGGACGGCACCGAAACGCCCGACTACGCCCGCTGCGTCGAAATTTCGACCGCCGGCGCCCAGCGTGAAATGGTGCTTCCGTCGCTGCTGGCGATTATCGTTCCGGTGCTCACCGGTTTGATCCTCGGCATTCCCGGCGTGGTCGGCTTGCTTGCCGGCGGCCTGGTCTGCAGCTTCCTCCTCGCCACCATGCTCAACAATGCGGGCGGTGCGTGGGATAACGCCAAGAAGTACATCGAAAAAGGCGCCCACGGCGGCAAACGCCTGGCCGACGGCACCAAGAACCCGGTTCACGGCGCCGCCGTCATCGGCGACACCGTCGGCGACCCGTGCAAAGACACCTCCGGTCCGGCGCTCAACATCCTGATCAAGCTGATGAGTATGGTCGCGATCGTTTTCGCCCCGGTCATCGTCAAGTTCTCGCCGATGATCCAGGAAGTTCTCGGGATCGTCCGCTACTAAGCTTCGTAAAGAAAATCGCCTTCTTCCGGAAATTTTCGGAAGAAGGCATTTTTTTTATGGAAAGAGGCGGAATTTATGCCGGTATTCGCTTGGCGTCATGCCGCATTCGAGGCGGAAGCGGCGCGAAAAGTAGAGCGCGTCGGCGAAGCCGCAACTGCGCGCGATTTCGCCGATGGCGCGCGAGCTCTCCACCAATTCCCGGCGGGCGCGGCCGATCCGGCAGCTCTGGAGATATTCCCCGGGCGGAAGTCGGTAATAAAGCTTGAAATAAAGCCGGAAATTGGAGAGCGACATGGCAAGCGAGGCGGCGACGTCGTCGAAATCGTACTCTTTCTCCGGATGATTGCGCATCCGCTGCGCGACTTTGCGCAATTCTTCGCGGTAGGGCTGATGCTGGTCGATCCGGCGCGCCAGCAGGCTCTCGGTGATCAGGCTGTAGGCGGCCAGGTCGAGCGAGTCGGCGCCGCTTTCGGCGGACATGCCGAAGCAGAGGTCGCGGAATTCATTGACCAGTGCCGCGATTTCCGCGCCTTTTTCGATCCGCCAGAGAAAACGGTCGGGGCGGAAGAGACCGCTTGATTTCAGCCATTCGCCCGCCGACGCGGGGTAGATCAGATAAAGCTCATCCCATACGGGATTTGGCGCGTAATCCATCGCCATGCCCGGCCACTGGACGATCACCGACGGGGCGCGCACGGCATGTGTGACGCCGTCGAGCCGGTAATAGCCTTCGCCCGAGAGGATCAACGAAAAATTGAAGGTGTCGAATATCCGCTCGACCCGGTCTCGCTTGCCGTCGATGAAGCCGATCGACTCCAAAGGAGGCGTGGCGTTCAAAAGCCGGGGCAGACCGGCAAAATGCCTGACAAAACTGCTCATACGTTCCTTTTTTCTGTTTCATCCATCATAATATAACGGCTCTGCGGCCGATGGCAAACCTTCGCTTCAAAAATGTCTCCGCGACGGCAAAAGACTTATTATTAGTCTTTTGGGGAAAATAAAAAATCCCTTTTTTTATGCTGGATTCTTGCAAAAACACTTGACATTGTTCTTGTTTTAAGATATAATATAGTCAAAGTTAGTAATTGAATCGCAGTTAATAGTCAAAGTGGAAGGGAATACAAGGATGGCCAATGGAATCGGATGGCTTGCCGCGGCGCTGATGCTGTCGGTGACCGCGGCCGCGGCGGACGGCGATTTCGCCGCGCAGCTGGCGGCGGCGAAGGACGGAGTGGTGCAGATTGCCGCTCCCGTCAAGGTCTCCGCTTCGGCGGTGGTGCCGGAGGAGATGACGCTCGAGTTCACCGGCAGGGGACTGCTGGAGCTTGCCGACGGCGTGACGCTGACCGTCAACGGCGAGCTCCGCGCCGGGGAAGGGCGGATCTTCGCCGGAAAAGGCCGCGTGACGGGGCGGGTCAGGACGCAGTACGTGCTTCCCCAGTGGTTCGGAGCGGCGGGCGACGGCAAAGCCGACGACTCCGGAGCGCTCCAGCGCGCCGCCGATTTCGCGCAATTTTCGACCGCCCGCAAACTGGTCATTCCGCAGGGCGTTTACCGGATCGAGGACAGCGTCAAGTTCCGCTGCAACATCGACAACTACGGCGTGCTCCGCCGCCCGATCGAGCCGGACGAGGCGAAAAAAAGCGATTTCAGCAATACCTATATGGCGATGTACCCCCCGAAGAAAAACACCCTCATCTCGATCGTCCCCGACCGGGAGCCGGTCGAGCTCGATCCGGCCGCCTTCGGCGAAATCAAAGCGGGGGAGTTCAAGCTCGGCAGATACACCGATATTCCGCTTGCCGCCGACCCGTCGAAGACCGTTTCGCTTGAAACCGGCGGAACCTTGATCGTCAGCGGCACCGATTTTTTCACCGCCCGAATGAATATGAAGGGCGACGAGTTCTACACCCCCAACGACGTCGTTTCACTGGTCTCCCCGCTCGGCGACGTCTTCCCCGAATTCTGCTTCAACTACCGCGCCGCCGACGGCAAGGCCGAAGCATGGAGCGCAAAGACCCTCTACAAACGCGGCGATTACGTTTCGGTCGACGGCGTGCTCTACAAGGCGAGCTACCCCTCCGGCCCCGGCGCCGCTTATGTTCATAAATTCAAGGGCAGGGGCGAAATCGGACCGTCGTCGCCGAAGGACGGCGAACGCCGTAAGCTGATTTATCCCGACAAGAGTGAAGACTCGATCCGGCTCTGGGTCAAGGTCACGCGCTCGATCCGCTACATTCCGCCGCAGACGCCGCTCGTGATCAACAACCTCAGGATCGAAGGCTTCATGGAAAACAGCTCGCCCGGCTTCAAGCCCGTCCTCGCCGCACTGGCCGCCAATACCCGGAGCCATGTCACCTACAACCGGCTCCAGGTGGCCGGAATCGACCGGCAGATGATGATTTCGACGCTGTTCTCGGTCACCAATTGCGCGGCGGTGACCTTCAACGACGGCTCGTTCTCCGGCGCGCCGTTACAGGGGCTGGGCTACAACAGTCTCCACAACAACGCCGCCCACATCGTCTACAACAACTGCGTTTCGCTCAACGCCCGCAAGGGAATGGCCGGGCGGCACGGCAAAAACATCACCGTCAACGGCGGCTTCTACAACGTCATCGACGACCATTACGGGATGAATTACACGATCCGCGACGCGGAGCTCAATGCGCTCTCGGTCGGCATCCCGGGCTATTGCACGCCGGAAATCAACCTCGAAAAGTGGTTCTTCGAACCGAGCCACGCACTGGTCTTCGCGGGCGGCAACATCACGGTCGAAAATTGCCGCATCCGCAACTCGGAATCGCTTCTCCTGAACCGGAACGACGTCGGCGACCTCTTCGGCGCAATCACGCTCCGCAACATTGAAGTCGATGCGCCGCGCGACTTTACCATCTTCGCCTACCGGACGCTGCCGGAGTTCGATTACGCCCACGTGGTCCGCACCCCGGCGCGGGTGGTCGTCGACAACGTCGTCGCCTCCGGTCCCGGCAAAGGACGGATCAGGATCGCCAATCACACCGGAAGCACCGTCCCGGTCCGGGTTGCCAACTGCGACCCCATCGGCGAAGTTTCGCTCACCGGCGGCGAGATGCGCATCGTCGACAGCCGTTTCGTCAAACCGGTCTTCCGGATCGACGCCAAGAGCGACTTGTACTTGCGCGACAACCTCTTCGAGGGAGCGATCGGCGGCCTTGCCGAAAATCAGGTCAAGGGGAACGAAGGAAACCTCTTCCGCGATGGCGCGGCATTGACGAAATAAGGAGAAGGGCATGGTAAACTTCAACTCAAAATCCGAACTCATTTATCGGGACATCCGCAAAAAAATCGCCGAAGGCTCCCTCGGCGCCGGCGCGATGCTGCCGACCACCGGCGAACTCGTCGCGCTCTACGGCGTTGCCAAGGAGACCATCAACCAGGCGATGA
>JAVBUI010000007.1:0-7924 GCA_031555495.1 Victivallaceae bacterium
GCTTTCGTACATCCGCCGGTAATATTCGCGCAGCATCCGCCTGCTGTTCAAGGCGTATTGCGTTGCACTCCTCCCCGAAATCCCCCGTATGAGCCGCTGGTCTTCCCGCAGATTGAGCGATTGCAGAATTTCGTCTTTGACTCCGCCGCCGTAATCGGCCGCATCGCGGATCGTCCACATCTGCAAATTGGAGCCCAGACCATAATGGGTGATCGGCTCGGCGTCGTTGTATTGCAATGCCCACAGCGACAAATTGTTATCTTCAATGAAGCATGGCACCCCGGCCCGGCGGGCCATTTCACAATCGCCGCTGGCGTCGATGAAACAGCCGCCGTGGATCAGGCCGCGTCCGCTTTTGTTTTCGACCCAAACGCCGGTGACTTTATCTGCGGGATTGACTTCAACGCCGCAGCACAGGGTATCGAGCCAGATTTCCACTCCGGCCTCCTCGAGCACCTCATCCAGCGCCAGCATGAAGGAAGCGGGCGAAAAAAAGCAGCGGTAGCGCCCCGCTTCCGCGAGGCTCTGCCCGTCCATCCAATTGTCGGGAATCTCGCCGGGACCGTATTTCAGACTGGCTTTGATCAACTCCTCGCAGATGCCGAAGGTCACCTGGCGCCCGTTGCCGTCGCAAAGCGGCAGATAGACGAAAACCAGCCCGGCGGTCGCCAGTCCGCCGAGCAGAATGGTTTTCTCCAGCAAAGCGGTTTTCTTCCCCGATCTCGCGGCCTGCAGCGCCGCCGCGACTCCGGCGATTCCGCCGCCGGCCACCACCACATCGTAATGTTTCTCGAAATTCATGTTCATTGCTCTTTTGCTTGATTCCCGGAACTCAATTCAACTTTGCCGAAGGGTTCGGATGACGTCAGACAGATGATCGCTTTGCCGGGGCTGAAGGGAAAACCCGCCGGATCGAGCAACGACCGGAGCGAGCTGCCCAGAATCACATTCACCTCTCCTTTGGCGTCGGTCGAACGGCAAAGCAGCGTTCCGGCCCCGTTGAATTCGGCCACGGCGTCAAAACAATAGATCTTTTTGCCGAACGCCAGTTCCAGCACCCGGTAAGTTCCGGGAACGTTCCGCCCGTCGATCGAAAGGACGCGGTTGGTTTGTTCGACGGTTTCCCGGCGGCAGCTCTGCATGGCCCAGTCGCCCGGTTTGGGGATCGACCAGTTTTCTCCGCCGTAAGCGAGCGCCTTGCCCTTGACGAACATCGCGTCGGTGGCTTTGCCGTCCTGAAGAATCACAGCCGCGGCCGCGGCGTCGGTGGAGAACGGCCCCAGTTGAACCGTTTTTCCGGGAGTACGGTTGAAAAACACGGCAATTTCGTCGTTGGCGGCGATTACCGCCCCCGGGCTCTCCAGCTTGCGCCAATTGACCGGTTCGAGTTTTCCGGTGCAGCCGATCCGCATCACGGCGAGAAATTCATTGTGTTTGCTCTTCTCCCGGTTTTCCACGGCCAAACGCCATTCCGGCTGTACCTTGTCGACCGGATCAACCGAATATACCTTGACCGGGGAAATCTCAAAGGCCTTTTCAACCCGGCTGTCGAGCGACGCGGGCAGCAACATTTCCCCTTCGAGTTGCGCCAGCGGCCGCTCAATCCGGAATTTCCGGGATTCGGTCAATTGGATCGGTTGTTCGGTGTGCGAAAGCAACTGCCAGGTGAAGGTCGACGGCTCCGGCGCTTCCAGTTGATCGAAAATCACCACGTAATCCGGCTTGACGAAGACGATTTGCCGGTCGAATCTGGTCAAAAGACCGTTGTAAACCTTTGCCCCGGAAGCGTCGCCCGCGACGTAACCGAAATTGGGGCTGTCAAAATATCCGGTGATCCGCCCGTCCGCGCCGTCGGTCCGGACGCTCTGCCCCCGGCCGTTGACCATAATGGTGTTATGCGCCTGCGTCAGCGTCGAATACCCGCGAAAGTGGGGACTGCCCCAGTGGTCGTAATAGCCGCCGTCGATCGCGAGCTTGTCGCCATAGGCGTTGATGACGAAGCTGTTCTGGTCGGCGTGCTGGTGCGCGGCGAAATATTTCCCGGAGTGAAAGCCGACCGCGACGTTTTCGCGTCCGTCGGCGAGGAAGGTGTTGAACACCGCCTGCCCGATGTGGGGATAACACTTGGATTGTTCGATCCCGAGCGGAATCCGCGCGGTCACATCACCCGCCTCGGGGACGCCGTTGTACCAGAGCGCCTCGGCGTCGCCGCTGGCGGCGGCCAGTTTGCTCCCGAGCGGCCGCCCGAAGGGCCCCGGCCCGGCGTGATTGGGAGTGCCGTTGTCTCCGAAAGCCGCAAAATATCCGCCCGGCGGCGTGCAATACATCGGAAACCGCGCTGTCTGCCGGAGCCACGGCTGCTGAAAGTAATCGAGTCCGACCGTATGTTTGGCGACGTCGACGAAACGAACCACCAGCGTGGTGCCGTAGTTCCAGTACCGGAGCCCCTCATTGTTCTCGCCTTCGAACCCGAGCGCGGGAAAAAAACGATAGCTGTAAAGTTTGGCCATAAAATCGAAACGCTTCGCCATCCCCGGCTCTTCGGCCAGGGCCAACGCGGCAAAAGCAATGGCTTCGGCATTGTCCCAGGTGTGATTCTGCGCGTCGTTGGCACGATAAGGACTGAACCAACGGTGATGAAAACATTGGTCGCCGCGCACCCGGATGCAGTCCGCCACCGTCTTGCGCTCCTCCTGAGTCATAATCTGGTAGGCGGCGTCGTAACAGAAGATCAGTCCCCGCAATAAGGCCCCGGCCTGCAAATCGCCGTTCCGCATATGGCTGCCGCTCTCCGGGTCCCATTTGGTCGCTACGGCCAGAGCCAGTTCTTTGGCCTTCTCCGTCAAATCCTGCCGCCCGCTCACGAGCGCGCCAAGGGCAACATTGCGAAGCTTATTGCCGGTGGCGGCGATCACGCCTCCGGCGACCTTGCCATACCACTCGACCCAGGCGCGAATTTCAGGGTCGGCTCCTTCTTTGTACGGTTCCGGATTCGGAGGCACTTCAAATGCGAGAAGAGCGGCGGCCGACCGTTCCGCCGCTTCGGCATCCGGCTGCAGAAAAGCGGCCAGCTCCCGGAACCTGGGATGCGGACGGGCCGCAAACGCCGCGAAATCATACTCCGGAAGCCGCCACGCCACATGCCGCTCCGGCACAATTACGCGATCCGTAAGCACCGGCTTGCCGGACGGAAGGGCGGTCACGCGGTATTCATACTCCCCCGGCGCAAGCGCCTCCGGCGTTACGGCGTAGTGGCCGGAAGTCTCCAGCGTTTGCCCCCCGATTTCCAGCCGGTACTTTTCGACATCCGGGGTGGACGGCCAGTCGAGCATCACATAAGCCGAATACGAGGTGCGCACATCGGAGGAGGAGACAGGGCGCGAAGCCACGTCGATTTTGAGGTTCCTCACTTCCAGCCGGTGCAATCCCGGCTCCCGGTTGTTGGCGATCCGGGAGTAGATGCCGACGCGAGTCAGGATTTCTCCGGCCTGGGGCGGGCCTTTTTTGGAAAACTTCAATTTGGCGAACGGCAATTCGGCGGTCTGCCACTCCCGCGATACCTTGAACCGGTCGAAGGTGGTTTCGCGTTCTTTGTTGTAGAAATTGACCGCGACATACGCTTCGCTTATACCCTCCACCGGCGGATTGCGGTATTCGAAACGCAACACAAGGTCGTCGCGATAGGCGAGATTCAGCTCAAATCTGAGCATGGCGATACGGACGGGCTTCTTCGGCACAAACGTCCAGACGCCGTCGGCGAACCGGGCGTCCGCCGGACAGGGGAGTTTGGCGAAGTCCACCGGAACGGTCATGGGTTCCGCCGCGCCGACGGTCAAAACAGCGGCCAGGCCGCAGAGCGTCAGAAATTTTCGGAACATAGTCGTCTTCCTTTCATTGATTGCATGGGCCGTAAGAGGCCTTATTTCTTCTTGAGGAAATAGTAGTACGCGAGCGGAAATTCGTCGGTTGCGGACGGCTGGTACAACTCCAGGTTGCGCATCGCCGAAGCGTGTCCGTCGATCCAGAGCACCGGCATGATCTTATAGCTGTCGTGCCGCCCCATAAGCCGGATTTGGACTTCCGCGTAAACGTAGCAGAGCATCGTCGCAGTGGTGGAGGTGAGCTCCGCTCCTTCGCCGGCCAGCAGCGTGACGCTCGGCTTGTTCACCTGGCTTGCCTTGGTGGCATAGCCGGCATACCCCAGCGGGTCTACGCTGCAATAGGAATAAGCGTAGCCGCCCAGCACGTACTCCGTCGTGACCGGGAAGGTGAGATTCTCGTCCCGCCACTCCGGACAGCGGAAAATTCCCCGGCTTACCGCCCGGCGTTTCATGGCGGTCGTGTCGGCGGGAATGACCGTACCGGTGTACAAGCCGATTTGCGCCTTCCACTGCGCCCCGCCGAACGCGGCTCCGCTGACGGTGCCTCCGATGTTGCCGGGAATGTAATCAAAATCCCCGATGTACATCGCCATGCCGACGCCCTGCTGCCGCAGGTTGTTGAGGCAACTCGCTTTGTGAGCGGAGGCGCGGGCTTTGTTAAGCGCCGGCAGCAGCATACTGGCCAGGATGGCGATGATCGCGATCACCACCAGAAGTTCGATCAGCGTGAAAAACGGTTTTCTTTTCATGAATTGTTTCCTCCTTTGGTGACTGTCGGTTCAAACATTCGGAGCCTGGTAATTTTTCAATCCGCCATATTTCCGGCACTGCCGTTCGAGGAAGATTCCGCAGACCAGCGCCGCCAGCGAAAGTCCGGTGCCGGCGACGAACAGCAGCCGGTAGTTGCTGTTGCTGAAATCGAGCCATTTTCCCATTGCCGGCACGGCGATGATGTTTGCCAGCGTCGCCACGATCCCCGCCGCCGAACAGAACTGGGCGAAGCGGTCGCCCGGCAGGAGTTTCAGGAGCAGCGACGCCGCGGACGTGGAATAGACGCCGCAGATCACGCTGTGCGAAATCAGCGCTGCCGCGAAACTTTTTTCGCCGGAGATCAGGAAGCAGCTCGCCAGACAGCTGATTGCGTAAAGCCCCACGGTGACGGTACAGCAGCGCAGCGGGTGAAATCGATCCGCCAGCATCCCCACGAAGTAGGCGAGCCCAAAGGAAATCACGAAGGAGACCGCCATGTATTTCCCATACCGGTCCAGCTCCACCCCGAGGCTTTTGGCGTAAAAAATGCAGTAGGTGTTGACCGGCATGAAGGCCAGCGCAAACAGCTTGTTGGTGAGATAAATCAACCAGTAGAATTTATGCCCGAAGCATTCTTTGAAATATGTCCGAAAAGCGGCGAAGGGGCCGGTCGGTTCCCCCGGCGCGGGGAGCGGCGCCGGAGGGTATTCCCCCTCGCGGACCTTGAGGCACATCAGCATCATTCCGATTCCGTAAAGTGTGCCGACGCCGGCGAAGAGTACCGCGTAATGCGTCTCCGCCCAGCCCAGCAGCCAGAAATTGAAGACGATGCCGTCGAGGAGACTCACCAGCCGGAAGGCGGCATAGAAACGTCCCAGGAATTCGCGCGGCACCACGTCGTTGACGAAGGCGTTGAAGACCGATCCGGCCACCAGCATGGCGAACTCGAACAGCATCCAGAAGAACCCGATGAAAAACAACGCCGCCTGCCGGTCGTCGAAGCCGTAAGAGCCTAATTGTCCCCCCAGCCAGGGGCTGACCGCCATCCCGAACATCCCCGCCACCGCGATCGGCGTGGTGAACAAGAGATACGGAATCCGCCTCCCCCAGCGCCCCCGGTGGCGGTCGGAGCGGTAGCTTACGATCGGCCCGATCACCAGCCCCAGCGCCGCCGGGAGCGAAACGATCAAAAGGCCGTTGAGGAAGTCCGACGCGCCGAACTGCTTGAGCATGATCTTGGTGATTATCCCGACCGAACGGTCCTTGAGCGCCCAGACGAAGTCGCCGGTCAACAGCAAGGCAAACAGCACCGCCAGCCCGGCGGCGGTGTAGGTCAAAGTACCGGCGTGGTATTGCTTTTTCGGAGGGGCGGCATTCGACATGGGATTTTAGTTCCTTTCGGCCAGTTTGAGTTTGACGTCGCAGTAGATCCGGAGCGACGAGGCTCCGGGCGTCCTGATCTTGCGCAGCAGTTCGTGAAGCGCCAGCGCCCCGGCTTCGGTCCACTCCGGCATCACCGCGTGCATCGGTTCGTAGTTCGGCAGCAGAAACGATTTGCCGTCCAGCGCCAATACCGCGAAGTCGTCGATCAGGGCGCGCCCGGTTCGCCGGCGGTACAATTCGGCCATCCGGTTGGCAACCGTGCCGCCGGTAAAAAAGAGCCCGACTTCCGGATCGTCCTGAATCTCGAGGCCGCACTCCTCCACCTTGAAGTATTTCGCCGTGCCGAATTTCCGCCAGGCCAGCCGGAATTGCTCGGCGCGGAAATTATGCAGCGGCGACGCGCCGTCCCATACCGCCACACGACGGATGCCGCGCGCCCGGAAGAACTCCGCGGCGAGCTCCGCCGACCGGATCGGGTCGAGCGAGACGGTCGAGAGCGCCCCTCCGTAATTGAGGTGCATTTCCATTGCCACCCCCGGCACCGGAATGATGAGGTCTTCTCCCCTCGCGTCGTAATTGCCGATCAGCATCAGTCCGTCGCAGTCGGCGGCGACGGAGGATATTCGCGCCTGCAATTGGGGATTGCTCTGCTTTTGAGGGTGAATCAGGAGCGTCACCCCGAGTTGATCGGCGGCCTCCTGGATTCCCTTGAGCGCGTAAGCAACATAGGTGGAAAAAAGCACACCGAGGGTGATTACAATACCGATCTTTTCGCCGCCTCCGGAACGGCGGCGCTGCCCGCTGACGTAGATCCCCGCCCCCTGATGACACTCCAGAAGCCCCCTGTCGCGCAGCACCCAGATTCCGCGCCGCGCGGTGTCGGGCTTGAGCCCGAATTCTTCGGCCAGCTGACGCAAAGTGGGCAATTTATCGCCGGGCTTGAACGCCCCGTCGGCGATCATCGACTCGAGATAGTCGGTCAGCTTGGTGTAAGTGGGCTGGTTGTTGCTTTTGATCATCCCCGCCTCCAATCGGATTCGCGCCGCCGCAAGGTATCGGCGATTTCCACCGCCGATTGCGACAGCGCCAGGTCGCCTTCGTCCGGAAAACCGTGCCGGAGACGGTTGAGAAATTCGGCGTGCTCGCCGAAGTAACCGGCGAGATAACGGTAGTCCTCCAGCAAGGGATGCGCCGCAAGCGCCTCCTGCCGCAGGAGCTTGCCGTCGCGGTAAACAGAAATTCTTCCGGGATAATCCGAACCGCCGCCCGGCGCCACGCTCTCCACCAGAACCGCCCAGTGCCGGGTCAACAGCGCAAAGCGCTCGCAGACCAATCCGGTCGAGGGAGAAAACGAAATCAGCCCGTGGACCCCATTGTCGAATTCCGCCTGAAGCACGATGTCCCAGGCCGGTTTTTCCCGCTCGAGCTTCCGGTAATCGAGCCGGACGGTCCGGTAGTCGCCGCCTGCCAGATGGCGCACCGCGTCGATCCCGTGAATCGAGGTGGTGGAGAAATCATCGTCCAGCCGTTCACGGCGGCAAAAGTCGCAGCGGACTTGTTCGAGCGGCTCCCCGCATTCGGCCACGATCTCCCGGGCCCGGGCGAGCCACGGCGAATAACGCCGGTTGAAGGCCACCATGACAGGCGCGCCGCCTTTTCGACGCATCGCGATCAGGTGTTCGATTTCGGCGCGATTGCGTCCCGGCGGTTTCTCCAGCAGCGCCGGATACCCTGCCGCCAGCACCCGCCCGCCGATTTCGGAAGTTGCCGCCACGCCGGTCAGCACCACCACGCCGTCGGGGCGTTCGCGGGCCAGCATGGCGACGCAGTCGGTATCACTCCGCTTGAAACCGAATGTCGCGGCAAATTTCTCCGCCCTTGCCGCATCGAGGTCGCAGACCGCCGCCAGT
>JAVBUI010000204.1:0-7893 GCA_031555495.1 Victivallaceae bacterium
ACTTTCGCTGGGGGGGGGCGGCGACGGCGAGGCTCCGCCTCTCACCCGCCGGAGGGCTCCCGGGCCCTCCGGCCCTGCGCCGGGGCCGATGGTCGGTCGCGACGGCGCACGTTCCGTACCTTACTTGGCTTGAGGCGCGTCAGGTGCTTTTGCCGCGAGTTCCGGGACGGGGTCGGCGGAGACGGGGAGAGCGGCGATTTCTTTCACTTTCGCGAGATAGTTCCGGTTCGAATGGTAGCCCTCGATCTGGGCGAGTTCTTTTTCGGTATAGGGGTTCAGGATGACGGCTTTGTGGATGCCGCCGTCTCTTTCGTAGCCGATGTTGAGCGAAACCAGGTAGTTGTGCTTGACCTGGGCGTCCGGACGCGGAGTTTTGCGCGGGGTGTCCAAATAAAGCACGATGAACGATTTCGCCGCAATCGCCTGGAATTTTTTTTCCGAAAATATGTCTTTCTGCAGTGAAATGCAGTATGTGCACCAATCGGAATCGGTTTTCAGGATAAATAATTTCCTGTTCAGTTTCCGGGCCGCTTCCAGCGCGTCGTCGTAATGGATGAACCAGGATTGATCCGGTCCGGCGACCCAGTCGTCGGTCCGGGCCGGAAGCTTGAACAGTTGTTTGCTCGCCGGCCAGGGGCCCGGCATGGAGGGATCGGCGGGGAGGAAGGTTTTCAACTTTTCCAGATCTTCCGTGGTGCCGCAGTAGATCAACCGCTGCTGTTCCGGCAGGATGGTCATCCGGGCGCGGTCGGACAGCGCGAGTCCGCTGTACTGCTGAAAAAAGCCGATTGCCTCGCGGGACGAAATCTCCTTTTTGCCGGGAAAGTCCGTCTGTGCGGAGACGAAAAATTCACCGGGGAGCGAATCGCAGTAAAAACTGGCCGCCTGGAAATTAACCGTATTCCTGGAGGGATCGAACGCCCAGCGGGTTTCCGGATCGGTCTGCTGCAGCAAATACAGCACCCCCCTCAGCGGCAGTTCCTGCCTGGAAACAAAGTTCAATGGCTGTGCCGGGTCGATTCCCGGCTCAAGTTGAATTGCAACGCCCTGCTTTGCCGGGTCGTGAAGTTTGGCAAGGCGCTCGATTTCACGATAAATCGCGGCGCGCTCGGCGGCTTTGAATTCGAAGGGAGGGATGACGATCCGGTCAAGGCCGGACGCTGACTTCTGCTCCGGCGTTTCGGCGGCTGGCGGGGGCGCCGCCTGGCCGGCTTTTGAGGGCACGGCGAAAAGCGTCAGGAGCGCGAAGACGGCAATGATCGGAGCATATTTTTTCACGGAGAATTTCCTTTCCGGCTTATCGATACGGAATTGTTTTGAACTACGGCTATAAAGTAGCATTCTCCCGGTTTTTTTCAATTTCATTTCCAAGATATCGTTTGGAAAATTCGCGAAGTTCATATCCGGAGCCGGCAATTATACCGGAGCGCGGATGCACCGGTTGCGATTGAAAAATAAATTTTGCACGAAAAATCAATTTTCATCGTTTCTCTCTTGACTTTTTTTTGAAATCTGCTAAAATATAATCACTGAAACGTTTCAGAAGCTAAAAAAATCTGTCAAAGGAGCTGAAAATGAAAATTTCGAATGCCCGTTTGTCACCGTCCCTCCTGCTTTCCCGACGTTCCCGTTTTACCCTGATCGAACTTCTGGTGGTGATCGCGATCATCGCTATCCTGGCCGGGATGCTGTTGCCGGCTTTGAACCGGGCGCGGGAGACGGCGCGGGTCAGTACGTGTTCAAGCAAACTCAAACAGATCATGCTCGCCACTACCATGTACGCGGACTCCAACAACAACCACTTCCCCGACAACCACGGGTGGGGATGGGATTACCAGATCGCCGAATACGTCTCGAGCGCCGGAGACGGGATGTATGACGGCAAGCGGAACAAGCACGTCAAGTGTCCATCCAGCAACGGAGTACGGGCCAGCACCCGCTCTTATTCGATCATCGTCGACAAGTGGGACGGCACCAATGAAGGCGTCGCCGGGCGGTCGCTCTCCCGCGTCAAGCAACCTTCCCAGACCATCTCCTACTGTGAAAACTGGGTTCCCTCCAATACTGTCGGCGGCAACGGCTCCGGCGTGGCGGCCTATATTTACGATGATATTTCGAGCGAAGGTTATGGCGTATACGCCATCATGCACAAGAGTGCGAATTCATCGAATTACGCCTTCGTCGACGGGCATGTCAAGTTTATGCCTTACCGCGAAACCACGCCCCATCCTTTTCCCCTCAGCGGCGGCAGTCAGCTTTATGGCATGTGGACGATTACCAAATGAGCTCCAAACCGCTTCGTTTTGCTGATAAGGCCGGCTACGGCCTCGGCGCGGTCGCCGAGAATAATATGCAGAATGCGCTGCCGATGATGGCGATGCCGATCATGAATATCGTGATGGGGCTCGATCCGGTGATGCTCGGCGTGATCATGTCGATCACCCGGATCGTCGATGCCCTGACCGATCCGGTGATGGGGTGCGTCTCCGACAACACCAAGGGACGCTGGGGACGTCGCAAACCTTATATGCTGGCGGGCGCGGCCGGTTCGGCGATTGTTTTCGTCCTGATCTGGATGTTTCCGGCTTCGGGATGGAGCGAGGCGCGTTATTTGTGGTATTTCGGCGCGATGTCGATCCTCTATTTTTGCTGTACCACGGTTTATTGCGTGCCATATATCGGCTTCGGGTACGAGCTGAGTTCCGACTACGATGAACGGACACGGCTGATGGCGTACCGGATGTTTTTCGTCAATATCGGAGGAATTATCCTGCCCTGGCTGTACTACGTTACGCAATGGCCGGTCTTTCCCGATCAACTGACCGGAATGAGGTATTGCGCGGCGGGGATGGGAATTCTTTTTATGATTTCTGCGCTGGGGCCACTGTTGATGGTTCGAAATACGCAAAGCCAACTCCGGTCCGGCGATCCGCCCGTCAGGGTCCGGGAGGTGCTTTCGGCACTGAAGTTCGGGCCGTTTGCGATGATCGGGGGGAGTCTGATCGTCGGGGTGCTCGGATTTGTTGCGGTTTCGGCGCTCGGGACGTATATCATCATTTATTACGTCTGTGGCGGTGATACGGCCCGGGGGGCGTATTATGTCGGGCTCGGCCCGACTTTTTCGATGATTTTTTCTTTTGCCATGATCCCGGCGATTACCTGGCTTTCGGGGCGGATCGGCAAGCGCAATGCGCTTTGGACGCTGTTGTTTTTCAGCGCGGCGGGGGCGGCGGCCAGCTGGTGGCTCTATGATCCCGCCTGCCCGTGGCTCTCGGTCATCGTCAGCATCGTGCTGCTGCCCGGTCTCAATGGGCTCTGGATGCTTCTTATGGCGATGACCGCCGACGTTTGCGAATACGATTTTCACATCAACGGGTTGCGCCGGGACGGCGTGTTCGCGGCGCTTTTTTCCTGGAGCGGCAAAGCCGGCATCACCGTCGGCGTCGCGGTTTCAGGGCTGGTTTTGAAATTAACCGGGTTCCGGCAGGAAGCGGGAGCGCTTCAAGGGGACGAGGTGCTGCTGTTGCTGCGGCTTTTCTTCATCATCGGCATCGCCGGCGGACTGCTGCTGGCGGCGTTGCTGCTGCTGAAGTATCCGCTCTCTCCCAAACTCATGAATGAACTAATAACCATACGAAAGGAAGTGTAACACAATGAAATTACTCCTGCTCGGCATCCTGTCGGCTCTGCTTGTCATGCCGGTTTTCGCGCAGAATCTGCTCCGGAACGGAAATTTTGAAAACGGTCTCGAAAATTGGCGGAATACCGGCGATCCGGATTCAGCGAAAATCGCGGTCAAAGACGGCTCCAATCTGCTCGTTTTAAGCGGAAACGGGCGCAAGCTGGGTATCGTCTCACAGCAGCTTGCCGCATTCCCGACGGGCTCGAAGCTGATCCTGAGCGGGCGGGTCGGAACCGACAGAATCAAAGAAAACACCTACACCGGCCTCGGTTACGCGATGGCGGCGGCGGTTGAAAAAGACGCCGCCGGGAACACTCTCGTCAAGCACGACCTCTTCCACGAACGCGGGACAAGTGCGATTCATTCGTTCAAAAAAGAGTTCACCACCCGCGCCGGGACGGTTTCGCTGGAAATCGAGCTGAGTATTTTTGACGCCGACGGCGAAGCCTTCTTCGATGACCTGAAGCTTGTTCCGGCCGCGGCCGGGCCGAAGAATCTGGTGCGGGGCGGCTCGTTCGATGAGGGGATTTCATGGGCCGATCTCGGCAATCCGGCACAGTTCCGGCTTGACCCGGAGAAACCGTTTTCCGGTAAAGTCTCCGGCCGGGTCGACGGCAGCACGGAAAAGGGCGAGGGCAACATTGCTTTTGTGATCGACGAGGTCGAACCGGGGACGGTTTATTCGTTTGAAACGCAAATGCGTACTTCCGCCTTGTCGCCCCGGCCTCAGGAAGGGCGCGGCGTGGCCATAGCGGCGATCTGGCAGCTCGACGCCAAGGGGGAACTCATCGGCGCGCTTGACGCCGTCATGGTAAACGAAGCCACCGACTGGAAAAAATATATCAGGAACTTCAAAACGTTGCCGGAAACCCGTCAACTCAAGGTGATTCTGGGGCTTTTTCAGGCCAACGGCACAGTCTGGTTCGACGAGGTTTCGCTGACCGCCGTCGAAGGCGCGGCGAACAAAATCGAAAACGGCGACTTCGAGCTGGAAAAGGGCGGCGCGCTGTCGAGCGCCTGGGGCTGCGTCGGCAACGGCAAAATGTTCGCAATCGAGCCCGCCTCCGGGCGCAACGGCGGCGGCGCGCTCCGCGTCTCCGGGAGTTCCGCCGACGGCGAGGGCAACCTCCAGTGTGTGGTAAGCGACTTCAAGCCCGATGCGCTTTACGATTTCTCGGTTTGGGTTTCCACACGCGATCTTGCCAAGCGCACCCCGGACGGCAAGGGCGCCGGTATCGTCGCGATCTGGCAGCTCAATGCCAAAGGTGAACTCATCACCGCCGTCGATGCGGTCACCGTCATCGAAAACATTCCGTTCCGCAAATTCGAAAAGACCATCCGGACACTCCCCGACGCCCGCAAGCTGGTGATTATTTTCGGTCTCTTCCAGGCCAATGGTTCGATTTTCTTCGATGACGCGGCGCTGACTGAGAGCGCTGCGGCAGCACTGGTCAAGGGCGAGCTGGCCGAGTCCCGCACCGACCTTTCCGCGCCTTACGTCAAAAAATTCGGCGACCGCTACATCCTCGGCAACAACCGCTTTGAGGCGGCGGTCTCCGTTGCCGAAGGCCGCTTGACCTCATTGATTCCCAAGCACGTCGTCCCTCCTGTCAATCTGCTGGCCGCTCCTGCTTCACTCGGGGTGAAAACCATTGTCAAGAATGTCACTTCCGATTTCCCGCCCGCGTTCGAATCGATCGAGGTCATCGATTCCGGCGTGAAAATCATCCGCCGGTTGCCCGATGGGGGCAAGTGCGTGGAAACCTTCGCCGCCGACCGCGACCATCTGCGCTGGGACGCCGTGATCAATGCGCCCGCCACGGCGGCCGACCGCGAAGTCAGGATCGATTACGTGCTGCCGATGGTGAAATCGTTTGAAAACATCTTCTATACGTCGCTGGGCAAAAGTGTTCCTCTTGAATCGCTCTCCGCCGGTGAAATCCGTTACCGTTACGACGGCGGGATGCTGATTCCGATGATTACGCTCGGCAACGGGAAATTCGACTTCGGGGTCAGCGCGGTGTCGCCTTTTGAATATAGGCGCCCCGACCTCTCGTTCCTGCTGGAATCGGGCGATTTTGCGATGCGTTACAAGCACTTCCGTTACGGCAAAGGTTCGGAAATCGTGACTGGCCTCGCGCTGGTGCCGCACCGCGATGATTTCCGTCCCGCCCTCGGCTGGCTGCTGGAGCGTTACCCCGATTATTTCAGTGCCGCGCCGCAGGTTCGCGAACGCGAAGGCTTGCTCGGCCTCTCCGGACCGGACGATTATTACCGCGAAGTCGCCTCCCATTGGCGGAAGCATGGGGCCGCGATCAATATCTACGGCGGCCATTTCCCGTTCTACGGCCTTTATGCGCCTGAAAACCGTGAGGAGTGGTCGGTTTTCATCAACGGCACCATGTCGCAGAAGGACCAGTGGCCGCTGTCGCGTTATGAAAACGAAAAGTCCGCGCTCAAAGCCGCCAAATGGCCGGATCACTGGTGGAGTTCATACGCGCGCAACCGGGAAACGATCGCCGAATTCAAAAAGCAAGGCGTCGCCAACTACATCTATTGGAACCCGAGCGAAGTTTGGATTCCTTACGCCGAAAAAGAGTTCCGGAGCGACATCGCACTCGATTCCGACGGCCGCTTCACCGTCGCCATTCCGGAGCATTACGTGCTCAATCAGGACCCGCGCGGGGCGTGGGGAAAACATATTTACAGCGAACTTGAGAAAATGATGGCGCGTTACCCCGCGGTCGACGGCATTTTCGCCGACCGGGTCGATTATATTTCGTGGGATTTCGGCCGAGACGACGGGATTACCATGCTCAATGACCGGCGTGCCTACACCATGGCTTTCGCGCTCGACGAGATGCTGCAGAAGGCTTACGGCCTGATGCACTCGCTCGGCAAAGGCACTTACGCCAACGGACCGATCGGCATCGAGCTTTACCGGAATCTTGACGCGGTGCTGATCGAGAACCCCGGCGTTCACCCGATTCCGCAGTGTTTCCAGTTTTTCGGCTTGCGCCGCCCGATTGTGTTTTCGCACACCACCGGCAATCAGCAGACGATCGAGGACCGGCTCAAACATTCTCTGGCCTGGGGCGTTTACCCGGTGCTCACTCACCCGTCGCCGGTTGCGCCGAACATCGACCGGGCCGGGGTGACTGAGTCGTTCCTCCCGCTCTTCGAATTAATGAAGGGCCGCGATTGGGTGCTCAACGCACATGCACTGAAGCTGCCGTCGAATGCCGCCGGGAATATTTTCAAGCTCAAGGACGGCTCCTATTTGGTGACCGTCATCTCGTCGCTCCGGTCGCGCCTCGGAAAACTCGAATTCGACCGCAACGCGACGGTCGAAATCAACCCCGAGAACCGCCCGGTCAACGAAGTCTACGCGGTTTCGGTCGATTATCCCGGACTTTTCAAAATGCCCTTTGAAAAGCACGGCGATGAAACGCTGGTCAAGCTCCCTCCCTTCGGCACTGCGTTGGCACTGCTGGTCAACGGGCACGGCGCTTACCGGGCCGCCGCGCTTGGGATGCCGGTGCTGAAATCAGGGGAAAATGAGCTCCGTTTCACACTCTTCGGCGGCGAAAATCCGGAAAACGTTGTGCTGAAAACCGTCTCGGGCGAAATGGTCGCGAGCCGGCGCATCAGCGCCGAAGAGGTCGCATTTCCGGTGAAAGTGGGGGGCGACGGCCTCTTCCGGGCCGAACTGGTCTGGAAGTCCGGCAAAACGCAATCATTCGCCTGGCACATCGACGGAAAGTAAAAAAAATTCCGGGCGCGGCTTGCCAAAGCGGTTTGGAGCGCCTATTTTATCGGATGAATCCATCAAAAATACCTTACTTGAAGTCATGAGTACGACGTAGTCGCACGGAGTGACGGAGAGCGGGGCCCCCGGAAAGAGAGCCGAAGCCGCGAAGCGGACCCGAGCCCCGTGGGCGAAGAAAGGCGAACTTTTTGGGGAAAGGAACTGTTGTGGTTACGATTAAAGACATTGCCCAGGAGCTCGGGATTGCGCCTTCGACCGTCAGTATGGCGCTCAAGGACAGTCCCTTGATCGGCGCAAAGACCCGTGAGAAGGTGAAAGCGCTGGCGAAGAAGCTCGATTACGTGCCGAATTCGCTGGGGCGCGCGCTTCAGTCGCGCCGGAGTTCTCTGGTGGGCTATCTGATCGATCAGGTTACCGAGTCGTTTTTTTAAATACATGTTCA
>JAVBUI010000099.1:0-4006 GCA_031555495.1 Victivallaceae bacterium
GCGCCGAGGTAGTCGGCGAGAATCGTGCAAGGCCGGTAATTTTCATCATGCGACGGCAGCGCGGGAATCACCAGCAAACGCCCGCCGCGCTCCAGGAATGCAACCGCTTTGCGCTGATCGTCCGCCGCGAGCGAGCCGTCGCACGGCAGGATTGCCGGAAGCGACAAATCGAGCGATTCCCACTCGGCGAATTCACCCGCCATCCCGCCCGCAAAGGCCGACGAAACCAGTCCGCGGCGGACGAAACGCCACAAATCAGCAGGATTGACCACATTTTCCGGCTGCGGTGCGCCCCAGCTCTTTTCGGCCCGGGCGGCGTGCCACGGCATCACGATCCGGAAGTCGGCGGCGAGCGCTCCGGTCGCCGAATCGGGGTCGGCCCCGAGGCCGTTGCCGAATTGCTTCAGGACTTCGTAAGTCGGCCTGATTTCGCCCGCCGGGCCAACCGGCGCGCCGTAGTCGTAGAGCGACGAAGTGGTGCCGGTGCCGGGGACGTTCGGCCCGCCGGTGTAGATGTAGCCGTTGAGCCCCCGCATCCCGATCGCGACGTGACTCTTGAGCCCGGCGTCGAAATCCTCCGGCGTCAATGGCGGCCAGTCCGAGCAAGTGCCGAAGGGAAATTCGAAAACAGTCGGCGGATCGCCCATCAGCCGCAGCATTTCAAGCGACAGATAACAGTAAATCAGATACTGCGGCGTCGGATTGTTCTGGTCCCACTCCTGGGTCAAATTGTAATAGTGGTCGCTGCCGACGGTGATCCGGTCTCCGAGCCGCTTTTTGGTTTCGCGGAACATCGGATTCATGCCGGGATTGGCGGAGTTGTGGACCAGCGGCACGTCGAGCCCGGCGTCGCGCATCCAGTTGGAAAGGGTTTCAAGGTATTCCGCCCCCATGTCGGTGTAGCAGTCGAACCAGTCGCGGTTCCAGAGCCATTTGGCGGTGCCGTCGGCGGGCTCGTCGGCGGGCATGAATTCCCCGAACGACCGCTTCGCCGTCCCGTAAGCGGCGTTGGCCGCTTCGACCGTGCCGTAGCGCCCCTGAAGGAACCGGGCGTAGCGGCCGTCTTCGCGTCCGAAACCGGCGCTGCCGGGATTGAAGTCGTAATCGCCGTTCCAGACGTGAATTCCGAAAATTTCGTTGTCGGGCTGGGCGAAGCAGACCGGCCCCCCGCGCGAAACGGTGTATTCGGCAAGCATCGGGCAGAGCTGGTCGTAGTAACGCTTGACGGCGGCGAGAAAAACGGGGTGGAGGTAAGAGACCGAAGCTTCGTTCAGGATTTTCCCTTTACGGCTGCGGGCGAGGATTTCTGGATATTTGGCGAGGAGCCAGCCCGGCAAACCGTGGTGGATCAGCTCGGAATACTGGTACGGACCGGGGCGGACGATGACGCCGAGATCGAATTCGGCGGCGCATTCGAGGAAGCGCCGGACGTCGGTTATGCCGTCGCCGAGGTTGAAGCGGAAATCGCCTTCGGCCGGTTCGTGGATCAGCCACGGGAGGTAAGTTGCGATCAGGTTGCCCCCGGCTTCGCGGAAGAGGGCCATGCGCTTCTTCCAGTCGGCGCGGGGGACCCGGAAATAGTGAAACTCGCCGGAGACCGGGAAAAAGGGTTTGCCGCCGCGCTCATAACGGCCGTTTTTGATCGAAATCGGTTCCATAAATACTCCTGGTGTCATTCCTCTTATCCCGAGGCCGACGTTCGGCCGGGGTTTCCAAAGGGCGAGAAGCCCTTTGGTGGAGTGTGAGGTAAAACCTCACCGTTCCCGCCCGGGCGAAGCCCAGCTCAAGAGAGCGGAACGCAGTTCCGCCCTGAGCCCGGTCCGAGCGACGCGGACGCAAAGCGCCCGCGGAGCGACGCCATCCAAGGCGTTTTATTCTCCCTCAAAAAATACACTGTCATCCCCAATTTGCAACCCCGCCTTTTCAGCGCGGCAGATAAAACTCGTAACTCTCGACATTGGACGCCTGATAGGTCGGCAGATATCCCTTGCGGTAACTGACATGCCCGTCGACGAAGAGAACGTTGCGCCCGTCGGTGTGGATGTTCGGCAGCAGCGTGGTGGTATTGATATAGTGATCGTTGATCGCATTATTCAAATAATCCTTGGAAACCGACCAGTAAGCGTCGGTCACCAGAAAAAGCTTCCCGCTGTTGCGGATCCTGCCGAAACGGCCGGTCTTGGGGTCTCCGTGATAACCGGCGACGTATTTGCCCCCGTCCCGGCTCATGTTCATGCCGTAACTGCCGTAAATGCGTCCGACCGAGGGCCAGGCGTAACGGGTGTAGCCTTCGCGGTTCATCGAGGGACACTGGTAGATTTTCGGATAAGCGACCGGGTCGGAGGAGGTTCCGAGCTCCAGCAGCTGCTCCTGGCCTATATAAGGGCCGAGGACGTTGTACCATGAATAAACCTTGTCCCAGCCCGCGCCCGATTTCTGGCAGGCGAAGGGGATGCAATCCTGATTGTCGCCGCCGTATTGCAGATTGGCGAGTCCGATCTGTTTCAGCGAAGAGACGCAGCCGGCCGCCTTTGCTTTTTCCCGCGCCTGATTGAGCGCGGGCAGCAGCATCGCGGCAAGGATGGCGATGATGGCGATGACGACGAGCAATTCGATCAGGGTGAATGCTTTTTTCATGGTATCGGCTCCTTTCGGGGTTGAGACATCAGAAAAGATATTGGCAATCGGTAGCGACCAGGCTTGGCTGGAGAATCCGGCGCAGGACGCCGCGGTCGCCGCCCCGGGCGTTGGCGGCAAGGTGTTCCGCAGCGGCGAAGCCGAGCTGGTCCAGCGGAACGCGGATGAAGGAGATCGGAACGCCCAGTTTGCCGACCATGCTTTCCATGTTGTCGAAGCAGACGATGCCGAGGTCTTCCGGCACCCGGAGCCCGAGCCTCGAGAGCGCGGCGATGACCTGAGGCAGCTGTCCGCCGCCGGAGACGAAGAGCATATCGGCGCGTTTGCGGCGGAGCCGGGCACAGAATTCTTCAAAATCTTTGCAGGAATCAAGGTCGACAAAAAGCTCTTCTGGAACCGCGCCGCGGATGTCGCGATATGCGTCGCGCCAGCCTTGGCCCCGGGTGTAGGGGGCGTAGCGGGCGTAGTCGTCGCAGCCGCCGATCATCATCACGTCTCCGGCTCCGTTGCGGAGCAGCCGGCTGACGATCCGGCGCGACGCGTCGCGGTAATCGACGGCGGCGTAGCCGATCCGGGGGTCGGCAATGATCCGGTTGAGCAAAATGACGGGGGAGGACCGGTTTTCGTTCAACAGCCGCCATTGGTCGGCGAGGCCGGGTTCGACGCTGAAGAAGATGCGGCCGTCGAGTTTGCGTTCGGAGCGCAGCAGTTCTTCTCGCGGCAACAGCGCCAACCGGCAATTGAAGCGGTCGGCGGCGGCCTGGATGCCGGAAATGATCGGGCCGCTGTAGACGTCGAGGAGCATGGCTTCGTTTGCGGGGGGCAATTCGACGCCGAGGCGGACGGCTTCGGACTTGGGAGGCGCGGGCCGGTTGCGGTCGGCGACGAAGCTTCCGACGCCGGCTTTGCGGCTGATCAAGCATTGTTCTTCGAGGAGGTCGAGGGCTTTGCGGACGGTGGTGCGGCTGGCGTTGTAGCGGCGGCAGAGTTCGCTTTCAGACGGCAGCGGGGCGCCGGGCGGGAGCTCGTTGGTGCTGATCCGGTATTCGAGTTCGTTGCTGATGACGCGGTATCCGGGAATTTTCATGAGAAACCTCACTGTAAAAAAAAGATACATGTATCAAGACACATGTATTATAACAAAAAAAACACCGGATGTCAAGAGGCAATATGAAAAAAACGAAAAAATACAGCCTGCCGCATGAGATCAGTCGTGGTGGTATGCGGGACGCATGGTGAGGGGCAAGGAGGGGAGGAGGGGCTTGTCCATATCGTTCATGTCCTTTATGGTGCCGAACCCACGCGATCCCACCCCTTTTTGCGAAGACGCGCGAGGAAATGTCGCGTTTTGCCCAAGGAGGCGCGAGGG